>JBBSLV010000228.1:0-6818 GCA_038233535.1 Tepidisphaerales bacterium
CGTGGTAATCCGCTCCCGTTTCCGCATCAAGCACGAACGGTCGGAATGGGCAGGCGTCGCGCTCGTCGAAGCGGCGGTTGAGTTCGAGGGAGAGGAACGACTCGAGGGTTTGGCCGGTGACGTGCCGCACGATGTCCGGCGGCGTTCGGCCATTGAGGTGCTCGAAGTGAAACGTCCGCTCAACGACGCGCGCCCGGCCGAGTCCGAGCGTCGCCACCGCCTCGTGCCACGCGGCGCGCATGCCGGGGAGGTTCGGGCGACCCTGCACCCGGATCACCTGTGCGGCGTTGTAGGGGTGGAGCACGTCCCACTGCCGCACGAGCCGCTGAAAGATATTGAGGCGCCCGTGGGTGCTCATTCTTGCGGAAAGATACAGGTGGGGCGGTGGGCTGTCACGATTTCGTCAGACAATGCCGAGCGCGCGGACTGTTCCGCCTTCCATAGGATGCCACATTTTCAGAGCGGGGTGACGGGTGACGGCGCGTGCTGCGGTGCGTATCATCGCACGCCATGGCAGGTAAAGTCGCCAACCTCTCCCCGCGCATCACCAACCGCAGGGCGCTGCACGACTTCTTTATCGAGGCGAAGATCGAGTGCGGCATCGTGCTCGTCGGCAGCGAGGTGAAATCGCTGCGCAACGGCAAGGCCCAACTGCACGAGGCGTTCGCGCGCATCGAACACGGCAAGCTGATCCTCCACAACGCGCACATTGACCCGTACGACAAGGCGGCCATCGTCTACAACCACGAGCCCACGCGCGACCGCATCCTGCTCGTGCACAAGCGCGAGATCCGAAAGCTTCAGGACGAAACGAAGGAGCGTGGGACCACGCTTGTCCCCCTGTCGATCTATTTCAAGGACGGCCGGGCGAAGGTGGAATTGGGCGTGGCCAGGGGCAAGCAGCAGCACGACAAGCGGGCGACGATCAAGAAGAAGGAGCAGGACCGCGAGCTTCGTCGCATGACGATGCGCCGGGGGTAGATCGTGGATAGATCAGGGTGGTCCCCATGCCCAGTGCACGCGACAAGGTTCGGAAGATCGAGTAAATGAGCCGACATGGAACGTGCTGACGACGGAATAAAAAAGGATGCTGACGAGCCGACGAGCCTCGACTTCATCCGCCGCGCAATTGAAGAGGATCTCCGCACGGGCACGTGGGGCGGTCGCGTCGCGACGCGCTTTCCCCCGGAGCCCAACGGCTACCTGCACATCGGCCATGCCAAAGCGATCTGCCTCAGCTTCGGCGTGGCCGAGGAGTACGGCGGGACGTGCAACCTCCGCTACGACGACACCAACCCTGCCAAGGAAGAACACGAATACGTCAAGGGAATCGAACAAGATGTGCGCTGGCTGGGGTTCAAGCCGTCGAACACCGTCTGGGCGAGCGACTACTTCGGCACGATGTACGAGTACGCGCAGGAGCTGATCCGCAAGGGTCTGGCGTACGTCGACGATCAGACGCCCGAGCAGATCCGCAAGACGCGCGGGACGGCGACCACCCCGGGCACGGAAAGCCCGTTTCGTAATCGCTTGGTGGAAGAAAACCTCGAGCTGTTCGAGCGCATGAAGAAGGGCGAGTTCCCCGACGGCTCCCGCGTGCTGCGCGCGAAGATCGACATGTCGTCGCCGAACTTCAACCTGCGCGACCCGGTCATGTACCGCATCCTCCATGAGGCCCACCACAACACCGGCGACAAGTGGTGCATTTATCCCATGTACGACTGGGCGCACGGGTTCGAGGACTCGTTGGAGAAGATCACGCACTCGCTGTGCAGCCTGGAATTTGAAAACCACTGCCCGCTGTACGACTGGTTCATCGATGCGGTGAACAAAGATCGGCCGGAGGAGCAGCGGATCTGGCACCCGCAGCAGATCGAGTTCGCGCGGCTGAACCTCACGTACGTCGTGATGTCCAAGCGCAAGCTGCGCGAGCTGGTCGAAGAGAAGCTCGTCAACGGGTGGGACGACCCGCGCATGCCGACGCTGAGCGGTTTTCGTCGCCGCGGGTACACGCCGGAGTCGATCCGCGCGTTCTGCAAGCACATCGGGATGAACAAGTTCAACAGCACGACCGACATCCAACTGCTGGAGAGTTTTCTTCGCGATGACCTGAACCAGCGCGCCCCGCGCGTCATGGGCGTGCTGCGGCCGCTGAAGCTCGTGATCGACAACTACCCCGAGGGACAGACCGAGCAGCTTGACGCAGTGAACAACCCGGAAGACCCGGCATCGGGGACGCGCAAGGTTCCGTTTTCGCGCGAGCTGTACATCGAGCAGGACGATTTTCGGGAAGTCCCGCCGCCGAAGTATTTCCGCCTGGCGCCGGGGCGGGAAGTGCGGCTGCGCTACGCGTATTTCGTCACGTGTACGCACGTCGTGAAAAGCGAGCAGGGCGAGGTGACAGAGGTCCACTGCACCTACGACCCCGCCACGAAGGGTGGTGATTCGCCCGACGGGCGGAAGGTGAAGGGGACGATCCACTGGGTCAGCGCGGCCGAGTCGATCCCCGCCGAGGTGCGGCTGTACGATCACCTCTTCGCCAAGCCCGACCCGGAAGACGTTCCTGAGGGCCAGGACTGGAAGGTCAACATCAATCCGAAGTCGCTCGAGGTGCTCACCGGCTCGCGCCTTGAGCCCAGTCTGCGCGACGCGCCGATTGGCAGCCGCTACCAGTTCGAGCGGCACGGGTACTTCACGATCGATCCCGACTCCAAGCCGGGGCAACTCGTGTTCAACCGCACCGTATCGCTCCGCGACTCCTGGGCGAAGGTGGAGAAGGCGCGGAAGTAGGGGACTTCCCGGCAGTTATGCCCGCTGAAGCTTCATATTCCGAGGTTGCTCGCGCAGCGCTTACCGAGTTCTTGTAAAGCCCGGTGTCGTTGCTATACTCCCGGATTCCCTTGAACTTAAGCGATTCGGAGACTCTTTTCATGGCCGTTAAAATCAGATTGAAGCGGATGGGGCGGAAAAATCACCCCTACTACCGCATGAGTGCGATCGATTCCCGCTCGCCCCGCGATGGGCGCGTGATCGAAGAGCTTGGTCACTATGATCCACTCGAGAAGGACCAGAGCAAGCAGTTCGTCGCCAAGATCGACCGCTGCAAGCACTGGCTGGACGTCGGCGCCACGCCGAGCGAGACGGTCTCGTCGCTGCTGAAAAAGAGCGGATTTGAGCACAAGCAGCTCAAGTTCCGCGCGTTTCAGAAGCCCAAGCCCGTCCCCGCCGCCGCGGCGCCCGCGGAAGGTGAGGCGAAGGCTGAAGCGTAAGAAGAGCGGGCAGTAGGCAGCCGGCAGCGGGCAGTGAGTTTTCTGCCTACTGCCCGCTGCCTACTGCCTACTCATGGCTCTCCGAATCGACATCCTGACCCTCTTCCCCGAGATGTTCACCGCCGTCCTCGGCACGAGCATCCCGAAGCGGGCGGCTGAAAAAGGATTGGTCGAGTACCAGTTCACGAACATCCGGGACTTCGCCACCGACGGGCACAAGTCGGTCGACGACAAGCCGTTCGGCGGCGGCCCGGGCATGGTGATGATGTGCCAGACGGTGTTCGACGCCGTCGAGTCCGCAGAGAAACAGGATCCGCGCGACGCGACTCGGATCCTGCTCACCCCGCAAGGAAGGCCGTTCACCCAGGAGCTGGCGGAGGACTTCGCCAACCGGGAGCGGCTGTTACTGATCGCGGGGCACTACGAAGGGTTCGACGAGCGCATTATCGACGGCCTGAAGCCGATCGAAGTGAGCATCGGCGATTACGTGCTGTCGGGCGGTGAACTGGCGGCGATGGTGTTGATCGATGCCGTCGTCCGTCTGCTGCCCGGGGCGCTGGGCGCCGAAACGGGCGCGGCGGACGAGACGTTCGCCGATGGGCTGATCGAGTATCCGCAGTACACGCGCCCGCGCGATTTTCGCGGGATGAGCGTCCCGGACATCCTGCTCAGCGGCAACCACGCCGCCATCGCCAGGTGGCGACAGGAGCAGCGGGAGCTAAGGACAAAGCATCGCCGGCCGGATTTGTGGCAAGCGTATTTGAAGCGACGGCAACCTGAAATTTGAAATCTGCAATCTGAGACTTTGTGACCCTGATCCGCGACCGGAGAACTGCCATGACCAACAAAATCCTCGAACAAGTTGAATCGCCCCACCTCAAGAAAGATGCCCCGCAGTTCGACGTCGGCGACACCGTCGATGTGCACACGCGCATCGTCGAGGGTGAGAAGGAGCGCATCCAGATCTTCTCCGGCACGGTGATCATGAAGAAGGGGCGCGGCATCAACGAGACCTTCACCGTCCGCCGGATCGTGAACAACGAAGGCGTCGAGCGCATCTTCCCGCTGCACAGCCCGTTCATCACGAAGGTGGTGGCCAAGCGGGGCGGCGAGACGCGCCGGGCGAAGCTGTTCTACCTCCGCGACCGCGTCGGAAAGGCCGTCCGTCTCGTCGAGAAGCGCAAGCCCACCAAGAAGAAGGACGCCGCCGCCGAAGAGGGCGACGGGGCGCGGGACGAGCAGCGCGAGCTGGTTGTTTCCGCGACGTAAAGTCATCCGCGCGGGCATCCATGAGCGGAGAAAAGTCTCGTGAAGCGCCACCGCTTGCGGCGGGGTTCTTCCTACGCGCGTGACGAGAACCCGCCGCAAGCGGCGGCGCTTTACGGGTGGCATCTCGGAGCGCGTCGCCGGTCCTTGCTCAGTCCTTCGTCAACGTGCTGCTCCCCAGCACCAGCCCGCACGCGATCATCAGCAGTCCCGCGCCGGTCAGGTATAGCTGCGATTTCGGGTTCCGGCATAGCTCGGAGAGGAACCCCCCCACGGGCTCGTACGCCGGCATCTCCGCCGGTGGCGGAAGCGTGACGAGGAGGAACGGCGACAGCCCTTCCTTGCCCACCGCCGACTTCGTCTCCAGCACGCTCGTTCCTTCCCGGACCATCTTCATCTGCCGGCGCGCCAAGCGCTCGGAAAGCGTGGGATCGGCCATCAGCCCCTGGAGGAACGCATCGTTGACGCGGACCTGCTTCTGGATCTGCTCGAGGTCCGCCTTCAGCCGCTCGCGCTCCCATGTGATCCGGCGGTTCTCGTCGGCGGCGGGGATGAGCAGACAGCAGGCGAGGATCGCGATGCCGGCGCACAGCAGGGGGGATCGTCCACAGGCTCGACGTCGAGCGCGTGCGGACGAACTGCAATTCCGACGATTCGGACGGCTCCAGCGACGCGATTCCCGGCGCCGGCATCTCCACCGGCGGACCGGGCGCGGGCATCGGGCGCCATGCGCTGCCGATCGACGAGGCGGGGCGTGCCGGCGGGGGCAGCGCGAGCGGGGCGGCAGTCGTCGGGGAGTGCGGCGTTTCCACGCGCTCGTTATCGGACGACTGCCGCCTCGGACTGTAGTCGCACCGTTACTTGTTCCAGAACCGCGCGCCGTACACCGCCGCCTCCCCGAGCTGTTCCTCGATGCGGAGCAGTTGGTTGTACTTGGCCGTGCGGTCGCTGCGGGCCGGGGCGCCGGTCTTGATCTGCCCGCAGTTGGTCGCCACCGCGATGTCGGCGATCGTCGCGTCTTCCGTCTCGCCCGAGCGGTGCGAGAGCACGGCGCTGTACCCGTTGCGCATCGCGAGGTTCACGGCCGCGAAAGTCTCGCTCAGCGTGCCGATCTGGTTCACCTTCACGAGGATCGAGTTGGCGGTCTTCGTCTGAATGCCCTTCTCGAGGAACTTCACGTTGGTGACGAACAGGTCGTCTCCGACGAGCTGCACCTTGTCGCCCACGCGGTCGGTGAGCAGCTTCCATCCGTCCCAGTCGTTCTCGGCCAACCCGTCCTCGATCGAGCGGATCGGGTACTTCTCCGTCCATTTGACCCAGTAGTCGGCCATCTGTTCGCTGGTGAGGATTTTGTCGGGGTTGGACTTGAAGAACTTGTAGCCCTTTTTGTCCTTGTCCCACAGCTCGGAGGCGGCGGGGTCGAGGGCGACGAAAATTTGTTTTCCGAATTCGTACCCGGCCACTGAAGTGGCCTCGCCAATGACTTTCAGGGCGTCCTCGTTGTCTTTCAAATCAGGCGCGAAGCCGCCTTCGTCGCCGACGGCGGTGGACAGGCCCTGCTTGTGGAGAACCTTCTTCAGCGCGTGGTAGATCTCGACGCCGGCGCGGAGCGCGTCGCTGAAATTGTCGAAGCCCCAGGGCTGGATCATGAACTCCTGGAAGTCGACATTGTTGTCCGCGTGCCTGCCGCCGTTGAGGATGTTCATCATGGGGACGGGGAGGGTGCGGGCGCTGCTCCCCCCGAGGTAGCGGTACAGCGGCAGCCCCGCCGCCTCCGCGGCCGCCTTGGCGACCGCCATCGACACCCCGAGCGTCGCATTGGCGCCGAGTTTAGACTTGTTCGGCGTGCCGTCAAGCTCGATCATCAGTTGGTCGATCGCTTCCTGCTCGCGCGGGTCCAACCCAATCAGCTCGGGCGCGATCGTCGCGTTGATGTTCTCGACCGCCTTGCTCACGCCCTTGCCCAGCCAGCGCTTTTTGTCGTCGTCGCGCAGCTCGACGGCTTCGTGCTCGCCCGTGCTCGCGCCCGACGGCACGGCCACCCGGCCCATCGTGCCGTCCTCGAGCATCACGTCCACTTCCACCGTCGGATTGCCGCGGGAGTCGAGGATCTGGCGGCCCTGGATGAATTCAATGCTGAGGCTCATAACGCTTCCTTGTGAATGACCACGCGGACGAAGGGGAGGCGAAACCGCTCACCGGGTCGTGCCGCGCCTACCGCGCTGCGCGGGTTGCGCAGTCTATGCGCCGGTCCGCAAGGGTCAAACGCACGTTGTGGCGGGA
>JBBSLV010000229.1:0-6813 GCA_038233535.1 Tepidisphaerales bacterium
CCCACCTGTTGCCCGTCGAGCGGGTCGAGGCGGCACTGCAAGCAGAGCACGTTCAATTCCGGACGTGCCTGTACACGCCGCTGCTGACGCTGTGGGTGTTTCTCGCCCAGGTGCTCTCGCCCGACGGCTCGTGCCGGGCGGCGGTCTCTCGCCTGCTGGCGTTCCTGGCGGCGCGAGGCGACGCGTCGGACGACGCGGACGACGACGACGGGGACGACGACGCTTCGTTGCCAGTCAAGACCGACCCCTATTGCAAGGCCCGTCAGCGGCTGCCTGAGAAGCTGGTCAGTCGCTTGGCGCGGGAGGCCGGGGAACAATTGCACGGCCGCCACCCCGCGGGCCGGCTGCTGGGCGGTCGGCCGGTGAAGGTTGTCGACGGCACGACCGCCAGCATGCCGGACACCCCCGAGAACCAGAAGGACTATCCGCAACCCGCCACGCAGCAGCCGGGGCTGGGCTTCCCGCTGGCCCGGCTCGTCGCGGTGATGTCGCTGAACTGCGCGGCGGTGCTGGGACTGGCGATCGGCCCGTACAAGGGCAAGCAGGCTGGCGAGACGGCGCTGTTCCGCACGCTGCTGGACACGCTGGCGCCCGGCGATGTGCTGCTGGCCGACCGGTATTATGCCTCGTTCTGCAACCTGGCGTTGCTGCTGGCGCGCGGCGTCGACAGCCTGTTCCGCCAGCACCAGAAACGCCCGGTCGACTTCCGCCGCGGCGCCCGACTGGGGCCGGACGACCACCTGATCACGCTGCGGCGACCCGAGCGTCCGGACTGGATGGACCAAGCGACGTACGACGCGCTGCCGGCGGAACTGACCGTGCGCGAGGTGCGGGTCCGGGTGGCGAGGCGCGGGTTCCGGGTCAAGTCGCTGGCGCTGGTGACGACGCTGCTGGATGCCACACTTTACAGCCGCGAGGAGATCGCCCGGGCGTTCCGCTGCCGCTGGCACGTGGAGCTGGATCTGCGGTCGATCAAGCAGACGATGAACATGAACGTGCTGCGGTGTAAAACCCCGGCCATGGTGCGCAAGGAGATCTGGATGCATCTGCTGGCCTACAACCTCGTCCGCACCGCCATGGCCGAGGCGGCCGCCGCGGCCGGCATCGAGCCACGCGAGATCAGCTTCGCCGGGGCGGTGCAGGCGATCGTCGCGTTCGCGCCGGTGATGGAGCTGGCCGACGAGCGGGATCTGCCGCGACTGCGGCGGGTGTTGTTGCGGGCGATCGCCCGCCACCGGGTCGCGACCGACCGGATCGCTGCGAGCCGCGTGCGGTCAAGCGACGGGCCAAGCCGATCGCACTGCTGACCGTGCCGAGAGACGTCGCGCGAAAGCGACTGCTGACAACCTCGTCAAAGACAAAGAGTTGAGGCTTGGGGAAGTGCCATTCAATCCAGTCCCTATTTCTCATCCGCGGATAAAAACAGCTCCCGTCCCTGTTTTTCATCCGCCGATGCCATCCGCGGAGCAACCCGGGGCGGAGAAACAAATAGGAAAACAAATAGGGACGGGAGCTATTTATTTCCCGTCGGAGATAACCCCGCTGGGGAGGCGGATGACGGCGTTGCCGACGCACCCGCGGTTGGCGCGCCTCCTCGTTGATGCCGCGGATGCGGGTGTCGCGCGCGAGGGGGCGACGATCGCGGCGCTGCTGTCGGAGAAGGACATCGTCCTGACTGACAATTCCGTCCCGCCGTGGGCGCGGGGGCCGTCGACGACCGGACCATCCGATCTACTCCTGCGCATGGATTTGCTGGCGGAGCTGGAACGATCGGACTTCCGAAGCGTCCGCGACCGCGGCGTGGACTGGATGGCGGCGAAGCAGGTTGCCCGCGCGCGGGACGAGCTGCTGCGCGTCGCCCGCCGCGCGGGTGAGGCACATCGCGCGGCCAACCGCGCCGCCACGGAGCAAGACCTGCTGAAGCTCCCGCTGCTCGCGTATCCTGATCGCGTCGCCCGCCGGCGCGAGTCGAACCCGGCCAACGGCGTGATGGTGGCCGGTGTCGGCGTGAAGCTGGCGGCCGAGTCGGTCGTGCGCGAGGGCGAATTGTTTCTCGCGCTCGATGCGCGCTCTGATGCGCGCAGTGTCACGCGCGAAGCCCTCGTGCGCGTCGCGAGCCGCGTGGAGACAAGCTGGCTGGAGGAACTGTTCCCGCAGTCGATCCGCCGCGAGCGAAACGCTGTCTACGACCCGCAGCGCGACCGCGTGGCGGGCCATGGGCAGGTCTTTTACCTCGATTTGCTGCTGCGCGAGGACAAGGACTCCGCCGTCGATCCGGAGACTGCCGGCCGCGTGCTCGGCGAGTGGGTGCGGGCGCACGCGAGGGAGATCGTCGCGGGCGACAAGTCGGCAAATCACTGGTTGAACCGCTGCGCCCTGCTCGCCAAAGCGATGCCGGACGCGGGCTTGCCCCAGCCTGACCAAGCCTGGCTCAGCGACGCGCTCGCCAGCGCCGCAGAGGGCAAGCACTCGCTTGCCGACGTCCGCCGGTCGCTGTCATCGATTTTTGACGGGCTGCTCACTTACCTGCAGCGCCGGTTATTCGACACCGAAGCGCCGGAGACGATCAAAGTGCCGACGGGCAACCATATCCGCCTCGACTACCCGTCGCAGTCGGCCATAAACGACCTCCAACCTCCCGTGCTGGCCGTACGATTACAGGAGCTCTTCGGCCTCACCGACACCCCGCGCATCGCCGGCGGGCGCGTGCCGGTCGTCCTGCACCTGCTCGGGCCGAACTATCGCCCCGTCCAGGTCACGAAAGATCTGCGCAGTTTCTGGACGAGCACCTACTTCCAGGTCCGCAAGGACCTCAAGGTGCGTTATCCGAAGCACGCCTGGCCGGAAGACCCGCTGAACGCGAAACCCGAAGCAAAGGGACGGCCGCGCAAGTAACAAATGAGCGTTCTCGTTTAGCCGCGCGTCGCCGCGACATCACGGTCGTTTGCGCGTATCTTTTCAGAATCAAACGTAAGTCATTCGATGCTCAACCCGGGAGAGCCTCATATGCCCCGCCGACTTCTCGTCCTGTCTGCCGCCCTCGCCGTTGCCGTGTCCAGCGCGCCGCTTTGCGGGCAAGCGCCCGCGGAGAAGCCAAAGCCCCCCGCGGCGGCGTCGAAACATCAGACGGCGTGCCTTCCCGAGACGGACCCGACATCCCCCCGCCGAACGAAGCTCAAGAGCGAGCAACCGAACCCGAAGGAAGTGATCTTCACCGACGTCGACAACGACGGGGACCCGGACATCCTCGAGACCTGGTGGAACGGCAAGCGCGTCCGCTGGTTCGATGAAAACGACGACATGAAGCCCACCGACGCCCGCGGCGACATGTCCGGCGACGCGCTCCAGGTCGACCGCGACGGCGACGGCTACTACGACGGCCCAGGCGACATCTCCATCAAGTGGTGCGACGACGACGGAAACGGCAAGGCCGACGCGCAAATCTTCGCCGCCAATCCCGCGGCCGACCAGCCGCGCATCTACCACGGCACGTCGCACTTCATGGTCTTCATCGACATCGATGACGACGGCGTCAACGGATACATCCCGTGGGACACGTTCGGCTTCAATCGCGAGAACTGGCGCGTGAAGCCGACGACCTCGCCCACGCACCTCCAGCCTCCGCCGAACTTCTCGGCCGACTACATGGGCAACTCGATCTTCCTCAAGCAGCACCTTCCGCCGTGGATCATCACCGACATTCGCCTGAACTGGGAAAACCCGTTCGCGTTCTATGACTTCGACAACGACGGCGTCACCGAAATGTCCATCCGGATGCTCGACGACGCGCCCAGCGACGAGTGGGACAAGACGGGCGAGAAGCCCTATTCGTACAGTGGATTCATCCATGAGGTCTATACGGGCTGGGATCTGGACAATGACTCGACCAAGGGCAACGAGTTCGATTTCGACATGTCGTGGAAGTTCAAGTCGGCCGTCGACGGCAGCAAGGGCGGGCGGATCGACTACACGAAATATTCCGACCCGCACCCGGACATGAAAGCGCCGCAGTGGGTGCTGGACGGAAAATACTTCCGCTACGACAACTGGCGGAAGATCGACGACTTCTGTTACATCACGCACGACAAGTGCTTCGAGGAAACCTGGAACAAAAAGGATTGGGGCGAGGTCTGGATGGTGTTCGATGAGGATGACGACGACCAGCGCTGGGAGCGCGTCGAGCTGTATTACCCGACAAACGACGTCTACTCGACCAGCCGCTGGAAAGGCGGCGACCGCACGACGGGCGGCCTTCCGGGGCACACGCAGTCCGACACCCTCGGCGACCGCGGCGAGTGGGACACGGACAACTCCGGCAAGGGCAAAGTCTACATCGGGCGGTTCGATCAGAAGCTGCACCTCTACGGCGCCGAAAAGGGCGCGTGGATCGTGGACCTCAACGCGAAATACTGGGGCGGCACGCCCGTCGTCGTCGGAACGTCCTCCCCGCTGCGCGCCAAGAAAGTCGAGGAGGTCGTGCAGTACTACGACACGGACAACAACGGCTTCTTCGACCGGATCACCTACGACTACGACGGTGACAAGACCGTCGACCTCGAAGTCAACCTGCTCGACTACAAGACGCCCCAGAACCCCCATCCTGACGTCGCCGAAATCTTCAACCCCGGCCAACTGCACTGGAAAGGAATGCACGACCTGTTCACGAAGATGGCCGGGAAGAGCTTCGACGACGGGCAGACGATCTATCGCGCTGCGTGGAAGAAGGGTTTCACGACGCCGGAGATCGACGACTACCACTTCGCCTCGAGCACGGGCGAGAAGTACCACTGCGGGTATTGGATGAAGGAGAAGGTCTTCCGCCTCGTCGACCAGAAGCTCGCCGCGAGCAACGACGAGAAGCGTAGGCAGCTCCGCGCGGACCTGAAGAAGCACCACTTCACCGGCGACATCGAGGCGATGGCGGCGCTGATCGAGGGGTTATAATCCGCGCGCATATCATCCATGCACGCGCTCAAGCCGTCACGTGATCGACCGCCCTCCGTCGAGGCGGATGATCTGCCCGTTGATGTACGACCCCTCCGTCGCGAGAAAATGCACGAGCTTCGCGACGTCCTCGGGCGTGCCCTCGCGGGCGAGGGGGACGCGCCTGAGGTACTTCTCGCGCTCCTCCTCCGGGTAGTCGTCCGGCCACGCGACGACGCCGGGGGCGATGCCGTTGACCGTCACCTCCGGCGCCAGCGCCCGGGCCAGCCCCAGCGTCAGGTTCCACAGCCCCGCCTTGCTCGCGCAGTACGCGAGGTACTTCGGCCAAGGGCGCTCGGCCAGCAGGTCGACCATGTTGATCACGTGCCCGCGGCTCTTGCGCAGCATCGGCGCCAGCGCCTGGCACAGCAGCAGCGGGGATTCAACGTGCACGGCGTTGAACCGCCGAACCTGCTCGAGCGTCGCCGTCTCCAGCGGGCTTTCCTCGTACGCCGACGCGTTGTTCACCAGCACGTCCAGCCGGTCGAAATGGCGCTGAAACTCCTCCGCGACGGCGGGCACGAACGTGGCGGGATCGTCGAGGTCGCCGGGGATGCGCACGACGCGGCTGGGCGAGCCCTCGTACTTGCGCACAAGCTCGTCCGCCTGCGTGCCGCTGAGGTAGTACGTGAACGCGACGTCGAAGCCGCGGTCGGTGAGCAATTCCACGATCGCCCGCCCCACGCGCTTGGCCCCGCCGGTCACCAGCGCGACGCGTTTGGTCTCCTTCGCCTTCGACATGACGTGTAGCGTCGTGGTGCGTACCGTTTTCGTCAACGGCCGGGGCAACTTTTTGGATTTTGTTCATCGACCGAAAACATCGGTGAAATTTTTGCAACGGGGTGCGCATTGAGGCGTCTATGATGATGACGAGGGACGCACATACGCCAACACGCACGCACGTCGTCACAGGGAGGCAGTTGATCATGACCGCGACACATGCACGGGAGATCGCGTCCGGATACGCGCGAGTCGAGCTTGTCGATAACTGGCATAAGCATTGGCCGGAGGTCTTGCGCGCCGTCGGGCGGTACTGCGACCGCGCGTCGCTGCACGTCGACGAGGACGGCTGGCTCTCCGCCCGGCAAAACCTGCTGGTCGCGTTCGTCGAGGACGAGCCGGCCGCCCACCTGTGCTTCCACGTCGAGCCGGCCCATCGCGAGGGCAAGCCGGCTACGCGCGGCTGCGTCGAGGCCAAGCTCGATTCCTACGGCATCAACCCCCGATTTTGCGGCCAAGGCATCGAACGCGAGCTTCGCAACGCGGCGCTGGCGCGCGCCGGCACGATGCAATGCAGCAAGCTTCACGGGTTTGACCTGAAAGAAACCTGGTGCTGACGTGACTGTGGCGCCTCCCGTTCTCGCACAACTCAACATCTCCCCCGGCGGCATTCCGAAAATGCCGGTCCTATTCGCGCACGTCACGCGCGACGGCGTCGCCGGCGACTGGGAGCGCAACCGCAAGCACCACGGGGGGCCCGATCGCGCCGTCTGCCTGTACAGCGAGGAACTCCACGCCGGACTCCGCGCCGACGGCATCGATCTCTTCAACGGCGCCGTCGGCGAGAACTTCACCACGCGCGGCGTGAACCTCCAGCACCTCGCGAAAGGCGATCAACTCCGCATCGGCGCCGACTGCGTCATCGAAATCACCGACATCCGCGTCCCCTGCCGCACGCTTGCAAAGTTGAACGTGAACCTGCCCAGGCTCATCCAGGGCCGAAGCGGGTGGGTCGCGAAGGTCATCAGTGAGGGAACCGTCCGGCCAGGGGACGGGATTGAAGTCTTACCGCGTCGATCACGGTAACACGTTCTTCACAAACAATTCATC
>JBBSLV010000230.1:0-6768 GCA_038233535.1 Tepidisphaerales bacterium
AATTGCTGCGGCAGAAGCTGGCGGGGAAGTAGGTCACCCATGAGCGAGGCGCGGGATGCGACGCCGACCCATGATCCCGACGCGCTGCGGCTGCGGTCGTGCCCCGCGTGCGAATACTCGATCGATGCGCTACCGCCCGAAGGCGTCTGCCCCGAGTGCGGGCAATCCTATGACCAGCGATTCATCGTCCTGACGGGTCAGGGGCGGGGTGGATACGACACGCTCGTCGGCGGGACGTGGCGAGGCGCCACGACGCACGCCGGGGCGCTACTCTTCGTGCTGTGGACTGCCCCATGGATCCGCGCCGTTGATGCCATGTGGTATGTCGCTTGGGGCTTCGCGGCCGCTGGCCCCATGTGCTTGGAGCTCTACGCGAGGCTCTTTTCCGACCGCGAGCCGCGCATGCAGCTCTGGCTTTCGTCAGAAGGCGCGGCGCAAATCTCCTCGACTACCGAGGCACGGTGGGCGATGCAGGCACAGAGTTGGGCATCTTGGTTGTTCATCCCCGTCATCATCCTTGCAACGATCCCAAGCAGCCGATCTACGCTGCTGATCGTCGGGCTCTTTGTCGTTGTCACGTTTGCTTTGGGAGCGGTGATCGCTCTGCCGCGGCGGTTCGTCGCTCACCGGCGGCAAGTCGCGGAACTGAGCGTACATAGGCCAGAGGTCACATTCGGCCTGTGGCCGTGGGCGAGCATCGATACTTCGACCGTGCGGCCGCTCTCCAAGGGGCGCGCACGTGTTCGCATGGAGACAACCCTAAAATGGAGACGGCTCAAGCTGGCGAAGCGGCGCGTCGTCGACATTGAGGTCGAACTAACCGCCGCGCAACGCGATGCGTTACAACGGCGCTTCGACCAATGGATGCCCATGACGAAGCCCCATAAGGAGATCAACGCGATGTCGGAAACGAGTTCACTCCCCAAAGCAGGCGAAAAAGCCCCGGCGTTTACGCTCCCTTCAAGCACCGGCGAAACCGTCGACCTCGCGAAGCTCAAGGGCCGGCGCGTCGTGCTGTACTTCTACCCCCGCGCCGACACGCCCGGGTGCACGAAGCAGGCCTGCGGGTTCCGCGACGCGATCGCGTCGTACAAGCATCTCGACGTGCCGGTGTTCGGAATCAGCCCCGATCCCGTCGACGACGTGAAGAAGTTCGCCGAGAAGTTCCAGCTCAACTTCCCGCTGCTGGCCGACGCCGACCACGCGGTGGCGGAGCGGTACGGGGTGTGGGCGGAGAAGAGCATGTACGGGAAGAAGTACAAGGGCGTGAACCGCACGACGTTCATCATCGATGCTGACGGTAAGGTGGCTCACGTGCTGGAGAAGGTGAAGCCGGAGGGGCATGATCAGGAGGTGCTGAAGCTGCTGAATGCGGGGGAGTGAGACCGGGCCTTAACCGATCATTATTGGACCCGATTCTTGCAGTTGGCCGATGCTTTGGGTTAGATGCTCGTCGGCCGTGGCAAGGGCTTGCCGCGGCGCTGTCCAGCGAGCGAGACCCGTTTGGAGTCGTACCATGGCCAAGAACGTGAGCAAGAAGAGCACCCCCGCGAAGAAGATCGTCACCGCCGCCAAGCGCGCGGTCGCGAAGACGGTCACGGAAGTCCGCAACACCGCCATCCCGAAGCTGACGCCGGCGAAGAAGACGATCGCGATTGACGTCACGCAGGACCAGGTCGCCCGCCGCGCCTATGAGATTCACGCATCGGGCAACGGCGGGAGCGACACGGACAACTGGTTCCGCGCCGAGCGCGAGCTGCGCGGGATCTGACGCGATCGGCTGGTGTGGAGCTCCCCGGTGTGGACATCCGTCGACATCCCCGGGACTTCGCTGCGCTACGCCCCGGGCGTAGCGCAGCGCGCTTGAGCGTGCGCAGCGAAGTCCCGGGGATTCTCTCCCCCCGCACGTCCAAAATCGGGGAAAATCTCATGTTCGCATCGCGCACGCACCCCCGACCGGGCTAAGATCACCCGTATGGGAGATGCCCCGGACGCGCAATTCGATCCCTCGGCGGTGCCGCTGTTCCCGCTGCCCAACGTCGTGCTGTTCCCCAGCGCCGTCCTGCCGCTGCACATCTTCGAGGAGCGTTACAAGACGATGACCGCCGACGCCCTCGACGGCGACGGCGTCATCGCGATGGCGCTGCTGCGGCCCGGGTGGGAAAAGTGCTACTACGCCGCGCCGGCCATCGATTCCGTCGTCTGCGTCGGCAAGATCCTCACGCACGAGAAGCTGCCGGACGGGAATTACAACTTCCTTCTCCAGGGGCTCGCCCGCGGGCGCGTCGTGGGTGAAAACCGAAACCGCCCGTACCGCGTGGGCCGGATCGAACTGCTGTCCGAAGCCGACGTGATGGAGATCGATCTCGAGAACGAGCGTCATCGCCTCTCGTGCATGCTCGCCGAGGGGATCTGCTCGAACCTGCCCGTCGTGAAGCAGTTCCGCCAGATGCTCAGCAGCACCATGCCGACGGCGGAGATCGCCGATCTGCTGGCGTTTAACTTCATCGACGACGTACAGGTGAAGCAGTCGCTCCTGGCCGAGACCGACCCGCGCCGGCGCGTCGAGCGGCTCGTCCCGATCCTGGATGAGCTGCGTCCGATGCTGGAGTCGGCCATGCGGCGCAAGATGAAGAGCGCCGACAGCATGAACTAAAGCCCGCTGCGCGGGAAGTTCAGGCCCGCTACGCGGGAAGAACCAAGAACCAAGAACCAAGTTCCAAACAAGGACCAATGAAGAAAGGGGAAAGCTCCAAACGGGCGGTTTGGAGCTTTCCGCGTTTCCTCCGTTTGGAGCTTGTTTGGAACTTGGTTCTTGGTTCTTGGAATTTCTCGCGCAGCGGGCGCAGTGGGCCCGACTTCCCGCGCCCCGGGCCTGGTTTTGCAATCCGGCGTGATTTGGCAAGAATGCCGCGTCGGCGGAGCAGGGCGGTGTAGATGGAATGCATTATTTCGCGTACGGATCGAACCTGAACACGCGCGCCGTGGCGGACTGGGCCCGTCACCACGGCCACAAGCCCCCTCAGCTCAAGGGCGGCCGCGCCGCGGTCCTCGATAACTACCGCCTCTGCTTCCCGCTCTACTCCGACTACTGGGGCGGAGGCATCGCCGACATCGTTTACGACCCCGGCAAATACGTCGCCGGCGCGTTGTTCGACCTCACCGACGCCGAAATGAAAGTCCTTGACGCCAAGGTCGACCGGCGGGTCGATTCCGAAGGCAAGGAACTGGGCCTATACCGGACCATCGAGGTGAAGGTGGCCCCGCTCGGGAAGCACGAGCCTGTGCGGGCAATCACCTACACCGGAACGAACGTCGAGAAGTACCACATTCCCCCGACGCAGCATTACATGGAGCAGGTCATCGGGGGCGCGTACAGCTACGGGCTGTCGATGATGTGGGTCGCGTACCTGCAAAGCTTCAGCACGCAGACCGGCCGCAAGCCCAAACCCCCGGGCGCGGGGGATGCGGCGGCACGGTTGTGAGGGGTTTTCTGGTATGCTTTGTACGCGCATGCCCGTACTAACGCCTTCAATTCCGTCGTGCCCGCCGGTGCCCGTCTGGCGGTTCTCCGTTGCGGATTTCCATCGCATGATTGAGGCAGGGGTTCTCAACGAGGATGATCGCGTGGAGCTTCTGGAAGGATGGCTGGTCCCCAAGATGGTCCACAATCCTCGACATGACGTGACCATTCAACGCTTGATGGTCGCACTGCTCAAGCGATTGCCGGCCGTGTGGACGGTTCGCATCCAGTCCGCAATCACCACGCCCGACAGTGAGCCGGAGCCGGACCTGGTCGTCGTTCCGAGTCTCCTATCGCGTTTTGATGACCGTCACCCGGGTCCGGAGGAGATTGCGCTGGTCATCGAAGTCGCCGGCTCCTCCTTGGAACGGGATCGTGACATTAAGCTCCGCTTGTACGCGCGGGCCAAGATTCCGGTGTATTGGATCGTCAACGTTCGACAAAACGTGATCGAAACGTACTCCGATCCCACCGGCCCGGCGGCGAATCCCACGTACCGCCAGTCCCGCCCGTTTCGTTCGGGCGAGGTCGTTCCACTGATGTTGGGATCGACTGCGGTCGATGCAATCGCGGCGCTGGAAACCCTGGGTAGATAGCGCGTGGATAAGCCAAGTGCGGATGACGAAGCGGGGCGCCGCGACGCTGCATACGATAGGATGGAGTCCTGACATGCCAGTCCTCACACCACCTCTCTCTGAACCAGCAGCGCTGCGGCATAGGCGGTTCTCCGTCGAGGAGTACCGTCGCATGGCCGAGACGGGCATCCTCAACGAGGACGATAACGTCGAACTGCTGGAAGGATGGATTGTCGAGAAAATGACAAAGAACCCGCGGCATGAAACGACCATTATGCGGGCCAATCTCGCTCTCACCGATCGGCTCTCGCGTGAATGGTTCGTTCGCATTCAGTCCGCGATCACGTTGTTGGACAGCGAACCGGAACCGGACTTGGCCATCGTACCCGGACCACCCGCGCGCTTCGACGATCATCATCCGCACGCCCAAGACATTGCGCTGCTCGTCGAGGTGGCGGAGTCAAGCCTCTCGCAGGATCGCGGCGTGAAACTTCGCATCTACGCGAGGGCACGAGTCGCGACGTACTGGATCGTCAATCTGATCGAAAACACGATCGAGGTACATTGGAATCCGACGGGTCCGATCGACGCCCCGACGTACCGCCAGCGCCGCGTCTTCCGCTCCGGCGAAGCCGTTCCGCTCATCGTTGCTGGGCGGCAAGTCGCGCCAATTCCGGCAAGAGACATACTCGGCAGATAGCTCGGCAAAATCCTGACAGCTTTCCGTCAACTTGTCCCCATCACCGTCACCGATAAACTGCACCGGCGCAATATCGATTCCACCGGTTCGCACCCAACGAAAGAGCCCATGATCGACAAAATTTTCAAAGCCTACGACGTCCGCGCCACCTACCCCAGCCCGTTGAACGAGGAGATGGCATGGAAGGTCGGCCACGCCACGGCGCAGTTCCTCAAGCGCAGCCGCGCCAATAGCGGGGCGACGCCGGTGAAGCTGGAGAACACGATCGTCGTCGGGCGCGACATGCGCCCGCATTCGCCGGACCTGGCCAAAGCGCTGATGGACGGGCTGCGCAGCGTGGGCATGGACGTGATCGATGTCGGCATGGTGGACACCTCGTTCATCTATTTCGCCATCAACCACCTCGACTGCGTGGGCGGCATCATGACCACCGCCTCGCACAATCCGATCCAGTACAACGGTTTCAAAATCTCCGGCCCCAAGGCCAAGCCCATCGGCGCCGCCAGCGGGCTTGACGACATCAAGCGCATCGCCACCACCCTTCGCGTCGGGCAGACCGGGCTGCACGGGAAATACGTCGAGCAGGATCTCTGGCCGGACTACAGAAAGCACGTCCTGAAATTCCTTGATCTCAAGCGGCCGATGAAAGTCGTCGTCGACGCCAGCAACGGCATGGCCGGCAAGATGATCCCCGCCGTCTTCGGCGACGTGAAGAACCTGACGATCGTCCCGATCCTCTTCGAGATCACCGGCAAATTCACGCACGATCCCAACCCGCTCGTCGAGAGCAACCTGGAGATGCTCAAGCAGAAGATGAGCGCCACGCCGGACGCGGACCTGGGCGCGTGCTTCGACGGCGACGCCGACCGCGCCATGTTCCTCGACGAGAACCGCAAGCTGATCGGCTCGGACATTATCACCGCCCTCATCGCCGAAGATTTCCTGAAAATGCCGGAGAACAAGGGCGGGACGATCGTTTACGACCTGCGCTCCAGCCATTCCGTCCCCGACGTGGTGAAAGCCCTCGGCGGCGTCCCCAAACGCGACCGCGTGGGCCACGCGTTCATCAAGAAGACCATGGCCGAGACCAAGGCCGTCTTCGGCGGGGAGCTGTCCGGCCACCTGTACTTCCGCGACAATTTTTTCGCGGACTCCGCCGCCATCGCCTTCGCACGCGTGCTCTCGATCCTGAGCAACGAATCCACGCCCATGAGCCGGCGCGTATCCAAGTACCAGGTCTACAGCCAGAGCGGCGAGATGAACTTCCAGGTCGAGGACAAGGACGCCAAAATCCGCGAGCTGGCCGAGCACTACCGCAAGGCCAATGTCGACTACCTCGACGGCATCACCATCGAGCATCGGGGTGGAGACGGGGGCGACTGGTGGTTCAACGTCCGCAAGAGCAACACCGAACCGCTGCTGCGGCTGAACCTGGAAACAACCTCGCCCGAAGCGCTGGAACAACGGCTGAAGGAACTGAAGCGCATGCTCGGCGAACCCGTGCACGGCCACTGAGGCCAAAGCACGAAGCACGAGATAACGGACCAACGTTCAGCGGCCGGGCGGGCACCGGACGCACTCTCTAACGACAAGACCGTGACGCCCGCACGGTCCGCTGCAGCGTTTGGTTAGTCGTCGCCGCCGAGCGGCCGTTGTAGCTTTACATGACGCTCGAGGTCGTGCGACGATCCGCATAAGGCACGGCGGCAACTTGGTATTCGTCTCGATACACGACGCGCCCGGGATTACGGGTGGCTTGCATCCATACCGGATATCCCGCAACGCGGTAAATCTCCACGAGCGCCCGCAATCGTCCGAGCGATTCGTCCGCGTCTGCCCTGAACCAGCAGATCGCGTTTCTCGGTAGCCGCCGCGGCACCGGCAGTTTCGCATTGAACCAGCGGAAGACGGCCCGTAACTCCGAACGGGTCGCCACCGGCAGGTCCTCAGCGTTCTCGACGCTCTTGCTC
>JBBSLV010000231.1:0-6754 GCA_038233535.1 Tepidisphaerales bacterium
AGATGGCGACCTTCCCGGGCGGCGTGGGATCGCCATGGCTCGTCACCGGCTCCGGCGCGTGCTCCTCGGCGATGTAACCGTGATTGAGAATAGACTCGGACACGCGGAACTCCTTGTCATTGGTCGCTGGTCGCTGGTCACTGGTCACTGGTCAGGGAGGAAGAGGGAAGGCTTCTCTTTCCCTGACTAGTGACAAGTGACTAGTGACCAATGACCAGTGCCGCCTCTACGGCGCTTTATACCTGAACGTCGCTTCCACCGGCTTGGCCTCGTCCGCAATCGTCAGCGGCTGCTCCATCCTGCCATATAGCTCATGCCAGGCGACGAGGGTGTACTCGCCGGCGGGCAGGTTGCGAATCTCGAACGTTCCGTCGACGCCGCTGGCGTCAAAGAACGGGTTGTCGAATACCCCGACGTACGCCGTCATCCACGGGTGCACGTCGCACTTCACGCGGATGAATTCCGGCGCGTCGAACGTGACGCGTTTCTCCGCTCCGGGGTTGGTCATCCCGAAGTTGGCGGCGGCATTGCGGTCGGGCTTGTAGTGGACGTTGTGCATCGTGTCATCGCTCGACCGCACGACAAGCGTCTGCCCAACCTGCACGCCGACGACGTGCGGAACGTAGCGGCAGTGGATCTGGTCCAGCACCGCCGGCTCGCGTTGCCGTCCGTTGCCGGCGCCGGCGCCTTCGACATAAACAAACACGTTCATCATCGCGCCGCCGTCACCGACGATTGTCGTTTCCTCTTCCAGTTCCGGCGCGCCCGGGTGGCAGGGCTTGTTCGCCAGCGTCGCCATTTTCGGGGGCGCCCCATCGAATTTGACCACGCCGCGGACGACGCCGTCGCCCGTTTTCACGACCCGCGGCGGAGCCGCTGGGCTCCCGTCGGCGGGCGGACCGTCGTTCCCGTCGCAAGCCGTCAGACCCGTCGCACAGGCCACGACGACCAACAACCCAATCGCAAATCCAAAATCCAAAATCCAAAATTTCTTCACTGCTTGTCCAACATCATCGCCGCCAGCAGCAGCGGGAGGTACACGATCGAGGCGAAGAACAGCTTTCGCGCGTCGGCGCGCGTTCGCGTGGTGGCGCAGGACACCCCGAAGCTCAGGTACGCGAACCCCAGGAGCGTCGCGCAGGTGAAGTACATCGCCCCGGCCATTCCGAGCTGCACGGGGACCAGGCTCGCGGGAATCAACGCCATGCCGTAGAGCAGGATCTGGCGGCTGGTGACCGACAGGTCGGTGTCGACGACGGGGAGCATCTTGAATCCGCCCCTGGCGTAGTCTTCACGATACAGGATTGCGATGGCGAGGAAGTGCGGCATCTGCCAGAAGAACAGGATGCCGAACACCGCCAGCGCCTCGGGCGAGAGCGCGCCCTGGGCGCCGGTGAAGCCCATCATGGGCGGGATGGCGCCGGGGACGGCGCCGATCACCGTGTTCAGCGTCGTCCAGCGCTTCATCGGCGTGTACAGCAGCACGTACGTGCCCAGCGTGATCGCGCCCAGGAGGCTGGTGAGCAGGTTGACCGTCACGGCGAGGTACACGACGCCGGCCGAGCCGAGGGCGACGCCGTAGATCAGCGCTTCGATCGGCGCCACGCGCCCGGCGGGCACGGGGCGGTCCATCGTGCGCGCCATCAGCTTGTCGATGTCGCGCTCGACGTACTGGTTCAGCACCGACGCCCCGGCGGCGGTGAGGGCGGTACCCAGCAGCGTGTGCAGCAACAGCAGCCAGTCGATCCCGGCGGCAAAGGCGGCGTGGGGGGCGGCCATGTAGAAGCCGACCATCGTCGTGATGACGACGAGGAAGTTCATCCGCGGCTTGGTCAGCTCGTAGTAGTCGACCCAGCGCGATGGGACGGCGTGCGACGCCGGCGCGCCGTCGGTGGGTGCAGCGGGATCGGCGCCGGCGAAGGCGCTTTCGGGAAGTTCGATGAGGCTGTCGGACGCGATCGGCTTCATGCTGCGAACACCGGCTCTCTTTGGGTCGCGTAGTCGTTGGAGGTTGATTGTGATTCGTCGGTGAAAGCACCGCCGACACCGTCGGCGGCTTTATACAGGTTGCTCGCGATCGCGCTGAGGCGTGCGGCGCGGACGGTAAGGATGAACGTCGTCACGAGCGTCAGCGCGCCGACGGCGACGTGGGCGCTGGCGATGTCGGCGGGCTTGCGGAGCAGGACGGTCAGCACGCCAAGTGTGATCTGAGTCAGGATTAACCCGACGAGGCACAGCGCCGGCCGCAGCAAGGCCCGTTCGGCTCGATGGCCGCGAACGACGGCAATGACGAGCCATCCGACGATCGCGGTGACTGCAACCGCTCCCAACCGATGCCCGAAGTGCAACCAGATCTGGCGGAGCGAGACGGGGCCCAAATGCAGCGTCCAGGCGCGATATGCGTTCACGTCGGCCAACGCGGCGCTGTCGGTGGGGGGCAGGACGTTTCCGTACGCCATCGGAAGGTCCGGTATGGCCAATCCCGCGCCGTCATGACGCATCAACGCGCCGACGACAAGCTGAAGATAGATCACCACCAGCGCGGCAATCGACAGGCGGGTGACGCGAGCCGTTGAAGTGACGCGGGATTTCAACCCGTACGGCGCTGGATGCACGGGTTGAAAACCCGTGCCACCTTGCGCGAGCCACCACTTTGACGTGACGACGGCCATCAGCGCCGTCAGGCAGAAGAACGCCTGCGCGAAGCACGCATGAACGATCGCCAGATCCAGCTCGACCATCACGACGCGCAGCCCGCCGAGCACTCCCTGGAAGATGACCGCGCCGAGCACACCGATCGCCAGCCAGCGCACCCAGCGGCGCGGCTCGGTCTTCCAAGCCCAGATCGTCAGCGCGATTGCGAGCATGCCGACGACAGCGCCCATCAGCCGGTGGGTGTGCTCGTAAAAGATCCCGCCAACCCACTTGGACGGGGGGAACGTGAACATGTTGTAGCCGTAGGTGTTCGGCCAATCGGGCACGCTCATCCCCGCGCCATGGGACGTGACCAGCCCGCCCATGAAAATGAGCGGGAACGTCGCGGCGGCGGTGAGCAGCGCGAACCGGTGAAGGGCGGGGTTGTACTTCGCTTCGGTCACGATTTTTCTATCTCAAGCCAGGATCTCACCACGGAGTTCACGGAGAACACGGAGCAAATCAAACAATTCCTCGTTTTCAACTCCGTGCTCTCCGTGAACTCCGTGGTGAGCTGATCCCTAGTGTTTGACCACGAGCTTCTCCGCGCCTTCGACGTACCGCGTCTGCGGGAGCCAGTCTTCCTCGACCAGCGGGGAACTGTATTCGTACGGCCCGTGGTGGACGATGGGCACGGTGAGGAAATTGCCGTGCGGCGGGGGGGTGGGGGCGTCGTGCCACTCCAGGGTCGTCGCTTCCCAGGGGTTCTGCGGAGCCTTTTTGCCCCAGATCCAACTGCCGATGAAGTTGATGACGAACGGGATCTGCGCCAGCCCCAGCGCGAAGGCGCTGTAGCTGATGAACTCGTTCATCTCCTTGTACTGGGCGAACGACTGGTAATTCATGTAATCCGCCACGCGACGCGGAAATCCGCCGATGCCCAGGATATGCATCGCGAAGAACGTGCAGTTGAACGCGATGAAGCTGAGCCAGAAGTGAATCTGTCCCAGCGTCTCGTTCATCATCCGGCCGAACATTTTCGGATACCAGAAGTAGATGCCGGCGAAGATGCCGAACGTGCTCCCGCCGAACAGCACGTAGTGAATGTGGGCGACGATGAAGTAGGTGTCGTGGATGTGCACGTCCACGGCGGTGCTGGCCATGAAGATGCCGGAGAGCCCGCCGATAACGAACATGCTGACGAACGCGATGGCGTTCCACATGGCGGTCGTGAAGCGGATGTTCCCGCCCCATAGCGTGCCCAGCCAGTTGAACGTTTTAATGGCGCTGGGCACGGCGATGAACATGGTGCTGACGGCGAACGTGGTGCCCAGCGTGGGGTTCATGCCGCTCTGGAACATGTGGTGCGCCCACACGATGAACCCGAGGACCGCGATGCCCGCCATCGCGTAGACCATCGGGCGGTAGCCGAAGATCGGCTTGCGCGCGAAGACGGAGAGGATGTCGCTGACCATGCCCATCGCCGGCAGAATCATGATGTAGACGGCGGGGTGGCTGTAGAACCAGAACAGATGCTGGTGGAGGATGACATACCCGCCGCCGGAGTTGTTGGTGATGGTGTTGGAGAACACGTGGTTGTAGGGGAGGAAGAAGCTGGTGAGCCGGTGGTGGTCGAGGAGGTTCATCATCAGCGTGCTGGCGAGCACAGGGGTGGCGAGCAGGACGAGCAGCGACGTGATGAACAGCGACCAGACGGACAGCGGCATGCGGAACATGGTCATCCCCGGGCAGCGGAGCTTGATCATCGTCGTCAGGTAGTTGACGGCGCCCATCAGGCTGGAGAAGCCGAGCAGGAACAGCGAGAGGAACCAGCAGGCCTGCCCGTCGAAGGCAACCTGCTGCACGAAGCGGACGGAGACGATCGCGAAGACCGCCGAGAGGACGATGGAGACGCCGACATTGGCGAATTTGTTGCCTAGGCGCACGAAGTACGCGCACACGAACGCGGCGAACATGAACGAGGCGATCAGGTTGGTGATGATCGGAAACATCGGCCAGGTGCTGAACTCCGGCCGGACGAGATTAGCGGTGAAGTTTCCGACGCCGCTGTTCATCATGATGGCCGATAGCGGCGGATAGCTCGTCCAGCCCGCGGCGGCGGCGCCGCCGGCGAGGTGGAAGCCGGCGAGCATGATCGTGCCGGCGGGCAGGGCGGACCAGAACGCCAGCCCGTTGAGGAACGGGAAGGCCATGTCGCCGGCGCCGATTTTCAGCGGGATCAGGTAGTTGCCGAACGTCCCGACGAGCAGCGGGATGATCACGAAAAAGATCATGATCGTCGCGTGCATCGAGAAGACCATGGTGTAGAAGTCCGGGGGCATGCCGCCCGTCCAGCCCATGAGATTGGACAGGATCGGCACCTCCGTGCCGGGCCAACCGAGCTGCAAGCGGATGAGCATCGCCAGCAGCCCGCCGACGACGAAGAAGAACAGGCCCATGAACAAAAACTGGATGCCGATGATCTTGTGGTCGACGGAGAAGATGTACTTTTTGAGGAAGCCGAGCTCCTCATGACCGTGGGCGTGGACATCGGCGTCCTGATAGGGAAGCGGGTGGGGGATCGCGGTCATAACTTAAGCTCTCGTGGTTCGCGTTGTCTCGAAATGCCATGCATGCTGAAGCATGCGCGCCGAAGGGTCATCTCGATGCGGTCTGGATCGTCGGCGCGGTCGTCGCGGTTGGGGGAATTCGGTCGAGTTTCATCTCGTCGTACTCCGCGCCGTCGACGACGACCAACCGGCCCTGCATGGTGTAGTGCCCCTGCCCGCACAACTCTTCGCAGACGATGTCCCAGTAGCCGGGGACGTACGCCTGCACTTCAGTAACGCCAGCGGCGCGCAGCTTGTCGAGAATGGCCGTGCGCAGTTCATCGTCAGCGGGAAAACCGGCGCCGTCGCGGATGATCGAGCTTTTCACCCGTTTTTTGTCCGCGGGATTGACGTAGCGCCAGCCGAGCCGCTTGTCCAGGTTCTTCGCGTCACCGCCTGGCGCGTTCTCGTCGATGCGGAGCGACAGCTCCTTCGTCCGAGGCTGTTGCAGGGCCGCATCAAGCTCCTCGAGCGTGTACTTCTGAATCGTCTCGTTGGCCTGCTCGAGGCTGGTTTTCGTGGCGGTGAACGTGATCTTGCCGCGGATGCCGGGGACGGCGTCGAGCTTCACGCGGTGGTTGGGCAGGAAGAAGCTGTGGATGACGTCCTTGCTGCCCAGATGCACCTGCACGGGGCGGTCGACGGGGATGATCATCTCGCGCGCAAGCGCCCCCTGCCAGACGTCGTCCTTGCCGTCGGGATCCGAGAAGTCCTTCCCCAGCGGGTTCACCTGATCGATGTAGGTGTTGATCGCCTTGACGGCGTCGGCGTAGGCGAGCTGCGCGGGACCGGCGACGCCGGCGAACTTGCTCCCGTCGGGCCAGTTGGTGTCGGTCGGGCGGGGGAAGAACAGGTATCGGCCCAGCTTTCCGTCGGGGCCGGGATAGATGATGTTCCACTTGAACTGCTGCCCGATGACCAGCACGTTGGTCACGTCCGGGCGCTGCGCGTCGGGGTTGAAGCGAAGCCGGTCCCACACGCCCTTATTCGCCACCGCCAGCCCGGCAAGGATGACCGCCGGCGCGAGCGTCCACGCCATTTCCAGCCGCGTGTTGCCGTGCGTGAAGACCGCCTTCCTCCGGTCGGATCGGCGGCGGTACTTGATCAGGAAGACGACGAGCGTCACCTCCACCAGCACGAACGTGACGGCGGTGATCCAGAACGTCCAGTTGAACAGCGCGTCGATCGAGCCGCCGTGGACGGAGTGGTTTTCGGGCAGCCACCAGTGGCGGAACCCCTCGGCGGCGCGGGCGTGCCCCGGCGCGAGCAGCAATACGACCGCCAAGGCGATGGCAGCCGCAAAAACCGGATTGCGGGACGGCGACGATGATCGTTGTCTTCCGGGAGTGACTAATCTCACCGACGGACGCTCCTGTTCTGCTGCGTGTCTGTCTCTTACCCTCAGAGCGTTGTGAACTGTTGTGTGGCACCGGTTTTAAAACCGTTCTTTTGTCGTAAAAAAACGGGTTGTAAAACCCTGCCACGAAAGATTCACAAACTCGTCATCCCGA
>JBBSLV010000232.1:0-6684 GCA_038233535.1 Tepidisphaerales bacterium
GGCCGAGATTGCGGCGGGGTTGTCGCAACTGGCCCGCGCCGTCAAGGCAACGCTCGGCCCCCGCGGGCGCAACGTCGTGTTGCAGAAATCGTTCGGGAGCCCGCGCATCACCAAGGACGGCGTCACCGTCGCCAAGGAAATCGAGCTTCCCCAGCCGTTTGAAAACATGGGCGCGAAGCTCATCCAGTCCGTCGCCTCCAAGACCGGCGACGTCGCCGGCGACGGCACGACGACGGCAACGGTGCTCGCCGAGGCGATCTTCCGCGAAGGGCTTCCGTACGTGCGCTCCGGCGTGAACCCCGTGCAGATCCAGCGCGGCATCCTCAAGGCCGCCCAGGTCGCCGCCGACGCGATCACCGCCATCTCCAAGCCCGTCAAGGGCAAGGACGATTACAAGAAAATCGCCACCATCAGCGCCAACGGGGACGAGCACATCGGCCAGATCATGGCCGAGGCGATGGAGAAGGTCGGCAAGGAAGGCGTCATCACCGTCGATGAGGGCAAGAGCACCGAAACCGTCCTCGAATACACCGAGGGCATGCAGTTCGACAAGGGCTATTTGTCCCCGTACTTCCTCACGAACCCGACAACGCTCCAGGCAATTCTCGAGAACGCCCACGTGCTGCTGCACGAGAAGAAGATCTCGAACCTCGCCGAGCTGCTCCCGCTGCTCAACAAAATCGTCACCGGCGGGCGTCCGCTGCTGATCATCGCAGAAGACGTTGACGCCGAAGCGCTGGCCGCGCTCGTGGTGAACAAGCTGCGCGGCGTGCTGAACATCTGCGCCGTGAAGGCGCCGGGCTTCGGGGACCGGCGCAAGGCGATGATGGGCGACCTCGCCGTCGTCACCGGCGGAAAGTTCATCAGCGAAGACCTGGGCCTGAAGCTCGAAAACGTCGAGCTGGACGACTTGGGCACCGCCAATCGCGTCGTCGTCGACAAGGACAACACGCTGCTCGTCGAAGGCGGCGGATCGAAGAAGGAAATCAACGGCCGCGCCGAGCAGATCCGCATGCAGATCGAGAAGACCACGAGCGACTACGATCGCGAGAAGCTCCAGGAGCGGCTGGCCAAGCTCACGGGCGGCGTCGCCGTCGTCCGCGCCGGGGCCAACACCGAGACGGAGATGAAGGAACGCAAGGATCTTATCGACGACGCGCTGCACGCCACCCGCGCCGCGGCCGAGGAAGGCATCGTCCCCGGCGGGGGCGTCGCGTTCCTCCGCGCGATCGAGGCCGTCGAGAACGGCAAGCGCCAGGCGAAGGCCGATGAGAAGCTCGGCTTCGACATCCTCGCCGAAGCGCTCAAGGCCCCGGCCCGTCAGATTGCCGAAAACGCCGGTGAAGACGGTGAAATTGTGGTCTCGAAGATTCTGGAGAACAGAAACGTCGCCTTCGGCTACAACGCCGCGACCGATGAATACGTCGACATGTTCAAGGCCGGCATCATCGACCCGACAAAGGTCGCGCGCACGGCGTTGCTCAACGCCGCCAGCGCCATTGGGCTGGCGCTGACGACGGACGTGCTGCTGACGGAGTTGAAGGAGCAGAAGGGCGACGAGAACCCGCTGGTGGCGGGGGCGGTGTCATAGCGGTCAACGCCGGCTACAATGTGATCGATCGCCCGCGAAGGCACGAAGGTTGTTACTTCGTGTCTTCGCGGCGTTGCCGGGAGGCGTGCATGCTCAAGACCGTTGAAGCGACCATTGATGATCAAGGCGTGGTCCGGCTTTCGGAACCGGTCAAGCTCAACGGATCGCGCCGCGCCCTCGTGACGATCTTGGACGAGGCTGTCGAGCCGGACGACGTAACGGCGCTGAGCGAAGCCGCGCTGGCGGAAGATTGGTCGCGCCCTGAGGAGGACGACGCGTGGTCACACCTGCAGCAGCGGAAGTAGTCCTCGTCCCGTTTCCATTCAGCGACCTTTCACAGTCCAAACTTCGTCCCGCCGTCGTGCTCGCTGGCGCGGGTAGGGGAGACTGGATCCTCTGTCAGATCACGAGCAACGCGTACGCGGATCCAATGGCGATCGAGCTCCTCGACACTCACTTCGCCAGCGGTTCGTTGAGGCGCGTGAGCTACGCGCGTCCTGGCAAGCTCTTCACAGCCCACCAGC
The DNA here is from genome assembly GCA_038233535.1 of Tepidisphaerales bacterium. Classification (GTDB taxonomy): domain Bacteria; phylum Planctomycetota; class Phycisphaerae; order Tepidisphaerales; family Tepidisphaeraceae; genus DASYWJ01. The sequence continues at coordinate 2,116 of JBBSLV010000232.1, forward strand.
GGCTTGTCGTGTTGCGCGTCGCACGGCTTCGCGACGATCGTTTCGATGAGCTGCGCGGCGCAGTGATCTCTCTCATCAAACCATAGGGGTCCACGCCCAGATGTGTGCGACGTGGCCACTTCACGGGCCGAGCACTAGGATTCATCGCCAACGATGATGGAAAGCTAAGGAATGCCGGTGTCTGTTACCAAACGAGATTATTACGAAGTCCTGAGCGTGACCCGCACCGCCGATGGGGAGGAGATCAAGCGCTCCTACCGCCGGCTGGCGATGAAGTTTCACCCGGACCGCAACCCGGGCGATGCCCAGGCGGAGCTGAAGTTCAAGGAGTGCGCCGAGGCGTACGAAGTGCTCTCCGACGACGCCAAGCGCAAGCGCTACGACCAGTTCGGGCACGGTGGGGTGAGCGGGGGGCACGACTTCTCGCACATGGACGTCACGGACATCTTCTCGATGTTCGACGACATCTTCGGCGGCGCGTTCGCCGGGCGCGGGGGGGGCGGGGGCGGGGGGGCGCGGGTGCGCGGGGCGCGCGGGTTTGACCTGGAAACGCAGGTCGAACTGTCGCTGGCGGAAGTGGCGGCGGGCGCCGAAAAGACGATCGAATTCGAGCGCAATGACAACTGCGACACGTGCAAAGGCACCGGCGCCAAGCCCGGCAGCAGCCCGATCGTCTGCGTGCAGTGCGGGGGCAACGGGCGCGTCGCGCAGCAGGGGTTCGGCGGGATGTTCCGCATGGTCACGACGTGCCCCAACTGCCGCGGGCGCGGCAGCGTCGTCCGCGAGCACTGCATGAGCTGCGCCGGCACCGGCCGACAGCTTCGCAGGCAAACCGTCACCGTGAAAATTCCCGCCGGCGTGCACGAAGGCCAGGCCGTCCGCATCACCGGTCAGGGCGAGCCCGGCGAAGTCGGCGCCCCGCCCGGCGACCTGCACTGCTACATCACCGTCAAGCCGCACCCGATCTTCAGCCGGCACAACAACGATCTCGTCTGCCAGTTCCCCATCAGCTTCACGCAGGCGGCGCTGGGCGCGACGGTCGAGGTGCCGACGCTCAAAGGCAACGAGAACCTCGACATCCCCTCCGGCACGCAGCACGGCGAGGTCTTCAAGCTTCGCGGCAAAGGATTGCCCGACGTGCGCTCCCATCGGGCCGGCGATGAACTCGTCCAGGTGCTGATCGAAGTGCCCAAACGCCTCACGGAAAAGCAGCGCGAACTGCTTCACGAGTACGCCACGACCGAAGACGGCACGACCATGCCGCAGCGCCGAAGCTTCCTCGACAAGCTGAAAGACGTTTTCAAAGCCGAATAACCAACGCGAACGACGAGAACCATCATGAGCCGCAAACCGATCGACGACGACGAGAATCCCATCGAGCAGGAACAGGACGACGGCAGCATCCTTGAAGGCGAACCCGTTGACCTCTCCGACGCGCCCAACGCCGACGCCGGCGACTTCGACAGGCTGAAATCGGAGCGCGACACGCTCTACGAGCGCCTCGCCCGCACCACCGCTGACTTTCAGAATTCCCGCAAGCGCCTCCAAGCCGAGGCCGACCAGCGGGCGCAGTACGCGAATTCCGCGCTGATCAAGAGCCTCTTGCCCGTCATCGACAACTTCGAGCGCGCCTTGGCGCAGGATCCGAGCAAGACCGACGCCGCTGCGCTGCTCAAGGGCATGCAGATCGTTCACGACCAGTGGCTGACCGTGCTCAAGCAGCAGCAGGTCGAGGAGATTTCCCCCCAGCCGGGCGATCCGTTTAACCCGACGCGGCATGAAGCGCTCATGCAGTCGCCGAGCGAGTTTCCTCCCGGCAGCGTCGTGCAGACGCTCCAGAAGGGCTACGCCCTGCACGACCGCACGCTGCGACCGGCGCAGGTGTCGGTGAGCAAGCAAGGATAGTTGCCAGTTGTTAGTTGATGGTTGCCGGCAAGAGGCAGCGATCGACGAGGCTTGACTGGCAACTGGCAACTGGCAACTAAAAACTGACAACTTCCCTCATGCCAACCTACGAATACAAGTGCGACGGTTGCGGTTACGCGTTCGAGCGGTTTCATTCGATGTCGGCAGCGCCGATCAAGCGTTGCCCCGAGTGCGGCAAGGCGAAGGTCAAGCGGCTGATCGGAACGGGCGCGGGGCTGATCTTCAAGGGATCGGGCTTCTACATCACCGACTACCGCGACAAGAGCTACGCGGACAAAGCCAAGGCCGAGAGCGGCGGGGGGACGTCGACGGAAACGAAGGCCGACGCGAAGCCCGCGGATGGCGCGGGGAGTGCGGGAGGCGCGGGAGGCGCCGCAACGCCCCCGGCCGAACCCAAGCCTGCCGCCGCGAAAAGCGAACCGGCGCCCAAGGCGGAAACGGCGTCAAAGTCCGCCGCGAAGCCGAAGGGCAACGGCGGCAACAAGAAGAAATGAGCGGCATCGTGCGCTGCCCCATCTGCAAAAAGCCCGTCTCCGAACCCCCCGCGCCGGATGCGCCAACGACGTTTCCATTCTGCACCGAGCGCTGCAAGCTGATCGACCTCGGTCGCTGGCTCGACGGGAAGTACCAAATCCCCGTCAGCGAAGCCGACGAGGAGCGCGACGCAGGCGACTCAGGCGAGGCGCGTTGATTCGAATGAGGTGCGCATCCTCTCGTTTGTTTTGATGCAAACCCCCCGCCGACTATACTCCCCACCGCACTCGACTCTCGATCCCTTGGGAAGGAGATCCGGCTCATGGCGGACGAACCGCAGGTTATTCGCGGCATCAACTGGCGCGAAACGTTTCCATTCACGCACCTCTTCCGCGCGTTTCGCGTGGCGGTGCATCCGTCCAAGCTCGTCCTGGGGCTGGTCCTGCTCCTGGGCATCTACACCGGCGGCCGCATCCTCGACGGCATCTGGCCTGCGCGCCACCTGGCCGTGCCCAACGAAGTGGAGCATTACGAATCGGCACGGGCCGGCGGCGCGACGTCGCAGACGTTCATCGAAGCGCGTCGCAGCGCCCGCGCCGCGCTCGAAGCCGACTACGCCGATCGTCTCGTCCGCGAGAACGTGGAGACCGACCCGGAGGAAGCGGCCGAAGAGGCGCGCGGCGGAGGGGAACTGGACGAGTTGAAGGCGAAAATCCTTCAGCGCCGCGACGCCGTCGTCACCGCCGCCGACAAGGAGCGCGACGAGCACAAGGCCGCCGCTCAGACGCTGAGCGGCGCGGCGCGCCGGGACGCCGAGCGCGTCGCCGATCATGCCTTCGAGCAGGCGCGCATTGCCGCGTTCCGACTCGCATACGACGACTACCAGGGGCTCAAGCAAATCAAGGGGTCCGGGCTGTTCCGCACGTTCTTCGAGTACCAGAGCGGCCAGGTCATTGACGTCGTCGGGGGGGTGCTCGCGGGCAACTTCTTCGGCGGGTGGCAAGGCGAGAACGACACGCCGGGCGTCGCCCGCTCCGTCATCAACTTCTTCACCGTCGGGCCCATGTGGCTCCTGCGCTTCCACCCGATCTACTTCGTCCTGTTCTCGCTGATGTTCCTCACGCTGTGGGCGATCTTCGGCGGGGCCATCGCGCGCATCGCCGCCGTCCACGTGGCGCGCGACGAGAAGCTCTCCGTCCGATCGGCCCTTCAGTTCTCGATCGGCAAGTTCCTCTCGTTCGTCTCGGCCCCGTTGATCCCGCTGATCATCGTGCTGCTCGTCGGGCTGATCCCGATTCTCGCGGGGCTGCTGGCCAGCATCCCGTACATCGGTCCCGCGCTGAACATCCTCATGGGCGCGCTGTTCATCCTCGTGCTTGCCGCGGGGTTCGTCATGACGCTCGTGCTGCTCGGGACGTTCGGCGGATTCAATCTCATGTACCCGACGATCGCCGTCGAAGGCTCCGACAGCTTTGACGCGATTTCCCGCAGCTTCAGCTACGTTTACGCCCGCCCCTGGCGGATGATCTTCTACACGCTCGTCGCGGTTGTTTACGGCGCGTTGTGCTACGTGTTCGTGCGGCTGTTCATCGGGCTGATGCTGGCGCTGACGCACCAGTTCGTCGACATCGGGCACTTCGCGGAGGCGCCCAGCGGCGAGCCGCTATGGCAGACGATGTGGGTCGGCCCGCACGAGCGGCTCAGCTATGACATCGACTTCCTCACCCTCCGCACCGATCAGGACGTCGCCGCCGTTCTCACGGCGTTCTGGGTCTACCTGGTGATCGCGATGATCGGCGCGTTCGTCATCTCGTTCTACTTCTCGGCCAACACGATCATCTACTACCTCTTGCGGCGCGAGGTCGACGCCACGGAACCGGACGACGTGTACCTCGAGCAGTCGGACGAGGATTTCGGGGATCCGATGCCGCACACCATCGCGCCGGAAACACCGGCCCCCGGCGCCGGGGGCGCCGCCGCGATGACCTCCGACGCGGGACCGCCCGCCGGCGCCGCGCTGACGTCGCCGGACGTTCCGCCCGCGCCCGCAACGCCGCCCAGCGCCGAGCCGCCCATTCCCGGCCAAGCCCCCCCCGCGCCCGACCCGCCCGACGCAAGCGGCGGGCGCCCCTAGCCCGCCCCGCCGCGCGGGCGCAGGCTCGCCCACCA
>JBBSLV010000233.1:0-6663 GCA_038233535.1 Tepidisphaerales bacterium
CATTTGTTTCGGGAATGCGAATCAACGAAACGAAGCCAATCGAAGCCAACGAGAATTCAGCAAAAGCGCTCCGCATTGCGCAGAAACGAGGTTTTACACTGGCGGCGCGCTTCGCGGGTGACGAAACGAAGCCAACGGGGGTTTGGGCGGTTCGGTCGCTGATCGCGCGGTATAAGAGCGACGGCATCTGGCGACACCGGCTAAACGGGAGAGGTTTCGCGCGGGGAAGTATTAAAGGGGACCGGGACAACAGGATTCTTTACTTAATCCTGCTTTGTTTGAGATTGAGGATTTGTCCTTTGGATTTCATTGCCTGGATTGGGTTCAGCTTCGGGGGACGTTTCCCGCGGCGCGTCGCGCCTTCGAGCGGGACATACGTCAGCTCCTCGTTGGCCTGCACCTGCCGGAGCAGCAAGCCCCCGCGGCTCATGTCGCCGCGCCCGACGAATTCCGCCGGGAAGCGCAAGCGCGATCCGAGGAATGTCCGCAGGATGTCCACGTACTTCGGCGTCGCGATGCTGCCGAGCAGCACGACTTCGCCGGCTTCACCGACGGCGCGCGACAGCTGCTCCGCGTCACGCTCCATCGGCCCGCGATACCGCGGCTCGTCCACGTGGATCGGCACGCACGCCATGTCGCGCAATTCGCCCACCGTCACCCGCGTCCGCGCCGGCAGCAGCCCGCGATGCGTCGTGATGACCAGCACCCCGTCGCCCCCGATCGGCGGGCGCGCGAAGGCGCCGGCGTACGCGAGCTTTCCGCGGAAATAAAGCCCGCTCAGGAAGCTGAACGTCTCCCCGACCGTCGCCCCCTCGCTGCTGCGCAACCGCACCGCCAGGTCAAACGTCGCCTCGTCGCGCAGGAGGATGCGGGCACGCTCCCCGGCGCAGTTGGCGGGGGAAAGAACGAAGACCCGGGGCGGTGGGGGCGGCGAAGACGGCATGGCGACATCACGATAGGACGCTTGCCGCGTTGCGTCAGCGTCGGCACTGGCGTTACCGTTGGCCGCTGCCATGTTGATCGGGATTCTCAGCGACACCCACGACCGCGTCGCCGCCGCCGCGGCGGGCGTCGCGGCGCTGCGGGCGGCGGGGGCGGAATACTACCTGCACTGCGGGGACGTCGGCGGCGAAACCGTTCTCGATCAGCTCGCGGGGCTTCCCGCCGCGTTTGTCTGGGGAAACACCGACTGGGACCGCGCCGTACTCCAGCGGTATGCAACCGACCTCGGCATGCAGTGTTTCGGCGTGTTCGGGGAGCTGGAACTGGGCGGCAAGCAAATCGCCATCACCCACGGCGACGACACCGGAGCCGTCCGCAGGGTGCTCGATGGGCAGAAGCACGACTATCTCCTCGTCGGCCACTCACACGTCAAGGCGGACCAGCGCGTTGGTCGCGTCCGCGTAATCAACCCTGGCGCGCTGCACCGCGCGAAGGAAAAGACCGTCGCCACGCTCGACACGGCCACCGATCTGCTGCGATTCATCACGATTGTCGCGTGAGGCGTCATATGCAAGCCGGTTGGACGTTTCGCGGTTCGGGTCCGCGCTGTTAAAATTCCGGTGTGATCGACGGTCCCGCAACAAGCACGCCCGTGAAGATCCGCAGCTTCCGCCGCGACGACCTCTCGACCTGTTCGACGCTGTACCGCGAGGGGCTTGTCGGCGGGCACATCGCGGAGAACGACACCGCCTTGGACATCGACGACATCGAGACGGCGTACATGAACTCCCCCGACTGTCACTTCTGGGTCGCCGAGGGGCCCGGCGGAGCGGTGTTGGGAATGATCGGCGTGCAGGGGTACGAGCAGGGCGTCGGGGAGATCCGCCGGCTGCGCGTCGCCCGGGAGCACCGCCGGCGCGGCATCGGAACGGCACTGATGGAGCAGGCGCTGAAGTTCTGCCAGGATCGCGGCTACCTCAAGATCGCCCTCGACACGTTCATGGAGCGCGAGCCGGCCATCCGGCTGTTCGAAAAATTCCACTTCCTCCATTCCAAGACGCGCAAGGTGAACGGCAAGGACATCCTGCACTTTTACCTCGACTTGTATCAAACGGACCGGCCGGTGAAGAAGAGAGGGATGAAGACTGAAGACTGAGTAGATACTTTCGGCGCCCTCACTCAGTCCTGAGCACTCAGTCCTCAGTCCTAACGATGCCCACCCCCAACCCCATGCCGACGGAGCTCGAGCGCAAGCTGTACTACGACGGCATCACGCTGTTCAACGAGCACGAGTTCTTCGAGGCCCACGAAGTGTGGGAAGACATCTGGCACATGGCTTACGGGATCAAGCACTATTACTACCAGGGAATGATCCAGTGCTCCGTTGCGCTGGAGCACTACCGCCGATCGAACCCGCGCGGGGTGGTGAGCCTGTACAAGAGCTACAACGCGAAGTTTGTTAACATCCCGCCGACGTTCATGGGGCTGGACGTGCCGGCGTTCCTGACGAGCATGCGCGAAACGTTGCGGCCGGTACTGGAAGCCGATCCCGTCCCGCAGCGCGGGGAGATCCAGCTTGATCCGTCGCGGGCACCGAAGATCGCGCTGGCGTACGATCCATTCGAAACCGGCGAAGCCCAGCAATACGCGCGGCCTGAGAAGTCTTGAGTAACCAAAAATCGAGGCCAATGTTCACCACGGAGATCACGGAGCACACGGAGAATGCAGACGCTGTTGCCTTGTCCTCCGGTGTTCTCTTTCCGTGACCTCCGCGGTGAATCCTTCCTGGGAGTGCGTGGGTGAAATCGATCCTGGAACGAACGACTGACGACCTGCAAAAACTGCTGCCCACGCTGCGCGCGCTGGAGCCGGAGATGACGCGTCTCGGCGAGGCGCTCATGCGCGCGTGGAAGCAGCGTGGCAAGGCGCTCGTCGCCGGCAACGGGGGGAGCGCGGCCGACGCGATGCACCTGGCCGAGGAGCTGGTCGTCCGCTTCCAGAAGAACCGCCGGGCGCTGGCCGCGATGGCGCTGTGCGACGCGACCGCCCTCACCTGCGCGGGCAACGATTTCGGCTTCGACCAGGTCTTTTCCCGCCAGGTCGAAGCGTTCGGCAACCCCGGGGACGTGTTCATCGGCTTCACGACCAGCGGCAACAGCGCGAACATTCTTAAAGCGTTTGAGGCCGCCAAACAGCAGGGGATGGTGACGGCGGGATTTCTCGGCAACGACGGGGGAAAGGCGCGGGCGCTGTGCGACATCGCGCTGCTCGTTCCGTCGTCCGTGACCGCGCGCGTGCAGGAGGGGCACAAGGTGTTGTATCACTCGCTGTGCGAATGGGTTGACCAGCGCGTTTCATAGGTTCAAATGCACGGCATGATGATGCGAGCCGTTCTGATCGCAGTGATGATGTCGCTCCTGTCGATCGCCGGGACCGCGCAGGCCGCTGATCTGGCGATCGTGCAGGACGGCAAGAGCGACTACGTCATTTTCACCAACGCAAAGCCGTCACCGCAGGAAGCACTGGCCGCGGATGAACTGGCGAAGTACCTCAAGCAGATGTCCGGCGCGGAGCTGAAGGTCCAGCGCGGCGGACCCATGCCCAGAGCGGCCATCACCGTCATGGAGAAGGCGATGCTCAAGCCCGATGAATCGTTTGCCGGGGGCGACGGGTATGCCATCGCGGCCAACGGAAAACAGATCCTCATCGGCGGCGATGGCCCGCGCGGGGTGCTTCACGGCGCGTATGCGTTCCTCGATTCACTCGGCTGCCGCTTCCTCGCCCCGCAGTACGATCACTACCGCGGCGCAGCCGAGGTCATCCCGAAGAAGCAGACGATCATTCTCACGCTCGACAAGCCCATCACCTCCGCGCCCAAGCTCGCTTACCGCAAGCTCTACATTGAAGAGGGCATCAGCCATGATGAGACAAACCTCCGCCAGATGATCGAGTGGATGCCGAAGGTGGGCTACAACGTGCTCGTGTGCCCGCTCGATTACGGCAACAAAGGGCGCGTGCAGTGGGATCAGTGGCGCGAAGCGCTGACGCCGGAGTTGCAGAAGCGCGGCATCACGATTGAAGTGGGCGGGCACGGGTACGAGAATTTCCTCAACGCCGAAATGGACGGCGGAAGGATTTTTGCCGAACACCCCGAGTGGTTCGGCGCTGATGAAAAGGGCTCGCGGCGCAAGGAAAAAGCGTATGTGTTCTGCACGTCGAATCCCGCCGCGGTTGATTTCGTGACCAAGAGCTTTCTCGATTACGTCGCCAAGCGCCCGGAGATCCAGATCTTCGACTTCTGGCCGCCGGACGGCGCCAAGTGGTGCGCCTGCGAGAAGTGCAGCGCGCTGGGCGAGCCCCCCGAGCGGCAGGCGAAGCTGCTCAGTCACGTCTCGCAGGCCGTCGCGAAGGTTCGCCCGGATTTGAAGATGGAGGCGATCGCGTACTCCAAACTCATTCAGCCGCCCAAGACCGAGACAATCGACCCGAACGTGCTGATCGACTTCTGCCCGATCGCGCAGAACTTCGAGTTCACCCTCGACGACCCCGCCGGCCACACCATGCGCGAGGACGGCTCGACCCCGCGCGCCAACAAGCAGTACTTCGACGCGCTGAAAGCGTGGCGCGAGCGGTTCGAGGGGCCGATCAGCATCTACTCCTACTACCGCCGCTACGCCTGGGACTCGCTGCCGGTCGTGCTGCCCTGGCATATGAAGCGGGAGCTGGCGTTCTACGCGAGCATTCCGACACAGGGCATCTCCACGTACTCCGAACCCGGCGACTGGTTCGCGTATGAGCTGAACCACTACGTGCTCCCGGCGCTGGCGTGGAACCTGGATCAGGACGTGGACGCCTTGGTGAAGAAGTTCGCCGATGCGCGATACGGGGAGGCTTCAGCGGTTGCGCAATCCACGTACCAGACGCTCGCCGACGTCGTGCGGAAGTATTGCAGCGTGCCGTTCGTCTCGTTGAGGCCCGAAGCCGAAATCGACGCCGCCGCGACGCGCGTGGGCGCGGTCGCGAAGGAACTGGACGCGGCCCGCGCGTCGGCGAAGGACGACGTGACCAAACGTCACCTCGAGCGTCTCGGCCTCGTCGTCGAGTACGTGCAGCGCGACCTGGCGGTGCAGAAGCTGCGTGCCGCCAGAGCGCCCCGGGAGCGGATTCGCGAACGGATCGCGGAGGATCACGCGTGGCTTTCAGAGCACGCCGACGACGGGTTCGTCCTGCTCAAGGGACACCGGCTAGACCTCGACCGCGCGTACCGGCGCTACGGCGTGGACGATCACGCCCCAACCACGAGTCCCGCCTTCGCCCGGTAAAAGAGCGCATCCCACTCCCCGCCGCCAAAGAGTTGGAGGTCGATGGCTTTGCGATCGTCCGCGGCCGGCGCGCTTGAATGGGTCAGGAGGACGAGACGGTGCCGGCTCCCGCCGCCGTCGCGGAGCTGAAAAGGTGACATCCACCGTTTCAGAATCGAGAAAGGCGGACGTCACCTTTTCCGTCCCCTCCGCGGCCGCGGTCCAGTGCAGCGGGTGGTTAGCGGGCACCCCCGGCGGCCTGCGGCTGCAATTCCGGAGGCAACTTCGCGCCGTATTTTTCATGTGCGACGACGCGGCCGTCTGCATCGACGGTGAACAGGGCGCTGGGCCATTCATCTTTCCGATTCAACCCCACGACGATCTCTTGAGCGACCACGTTGCCACCTACGGTCTTGACTGTAATGGGCTGGCTAAATGTCACCACAACATAGCTCTTCCTGACCGTCGCACGATAGTGCTCGTGAACAACTTGAACGCTCTGTTTGAGGATATCCGGCTGGTTAACCGTATTGAAATTGGCTGTCTTGAGAAATGCCACGGCCCAGTCCGCCATTTTCTTCCGCGCCGCATCTGTTAATTGGATCTCGTCGGCCTGATAGGCCTGGACGCTTGGCTGGGCATCGTCTGCCGTCACGGCTACGGGTCCGATTAAGGACAAAAGCGTCGCGAGGATTGCAAGTCGCATGGGCCGCCTTTCTTTGCGCTCTATTGGACGAAGGGATTTCAGAAAAGTTCCCGTGCCCGCTAACGTAAGGCCGTTGAGCGGCCGCGGCGGCGCACGCGCGACGCTCGGGCGCAAGCAAAGTATATCGCCGCCGCGGTCCGCTCCAGCGGCGGGTTATGCCGCACTTCAGCGAAACGCGGGGAAGTGGGCCACAAGCCACATAACGAACCCCCAGCCGATGAGGGAAATGGCGAGTGCCACGACCGCCAATTCCCACCCCGACCGCCGGCTGGCAAGCGTATAGACGAGCGCGATTGACGGCACGAGGAGCGCGACCACCATCATGACGATCGCTACCGGCACGCCGCTGTCGGCATCCATGCCAGCTTTCGCAAGAGCCACCGCGGTGAGTGGTGAGAAGAGCAGTGACACGACGAGCGCGCCGCGGCCGGCAAGGCTGATTGCGCGGCTAGGTTCGCGGGGTGCTGCGTACTCCAGCGGTGGCGAGTGCGGGTGCCGCATAACAGTGAATAGATCGTCTACGCGCCAATCATCATGCCGGGGGCCGGCGCTATTGGCGGAAGGATAGAGCGCCGAAAGACAATCGGCAACGTGGATGGCGCGGGCGCGGGAGGGGTTTGAGCGCCGATCATCAGCGGCCGCGCCGGCGCATGAAAAATCGGCGGCGGGCGGCGGAAGGGCGGCGTGACGCCGCGCTCGGGCGGTGTGCCGGCG
>JBBSLV010000234.1:0-6625 GCA_038233535.1 Tepidisphaerales bacterium
AACCGGCACGCTGCCGCCGCTGCCGGTGGAAAACGTTGCAGAGGGGTGAAGTGTTACCAATGCGCGAAATTGTGTCCTTCCGGTGAAGCCGCGTTGCGCTTTTCACCTTGCCTCCGCGCCCGGCACGTCTAAGCTAGCGGTGATTCATCAACAAACACCGCGACAACCATCCGGCCCGGAGAACATCATGGCTGAAGAACAACCGTCATTGCACATCGACACCGACTGGAAGAAGCAGGCGCAGGAGGAGAAGAAGCGCCTCACTGAACAGCAGCAGAAGCAACCTCCCGCCCCCCCCGCGGCGCGCACGACGCCCGCGGAACCGACCGGCGCCATGCCACGCGCCGGCGCCGGCCGCGGGGAGCGCGAGCTCCCGCCCGCGACGATCACCACACTCGTTCAGTCGATCGTCACCCAGGTTCTGTTCTATCTGGGCGAGCTCAGCGCCCGCGGCGCCGAGCCGTCGGTCAACCTCGACATGGCCAAGCACAACATCGACATCCTCAGCGTGCTCGAGGAAAAGACCCGGGGCAACCTGACCGAAGACGAGCAGCGCCTCCTCGACAACGCCCTGTACGAAACCCGCATGCGCTACGTCGGCGTCGCGCAGCAGATGGCGATGGTGTGACCCAGCTCCATTTTTCTATCATCCCGCGCCTTATCATTCGCAGTTTCAGGGAGACGCCGCATGCCCGCCGAGATCACGATGCCGCAGTTGTCGGACACCATGAGCGAGGGGACGCTCGTCAAGTGGCACAAGAAAGAGGGCGACAAGGTCCGCGCGGGCGAGGAGATCGCCGACATCGAAACGGACAAGGCCACCATGCCCATGGAGGCGTTCGAGGACGGGACGCTGGCGGTGGTGACGGTGAAGCAGGGGCAGAAAGCGCCGGTTGGCGCGGTGCTGGGCGTGATCGCGACCGGGAGCGAGAAACCCGGGGACGTGAAGAAACAATATGTGTCGGATGGTTCGACAAAGCCCCCGGCTTCGCCGGGTGGCGAACCCGAATCCGCACCGGCGCCTGCTAAACCGCCAGCGACTCCCGGGCCTGCTAAACCGCAAGCGACTCCCGCGCCTGCTAAGCCGCAAGCGACAACCTCATCGGCGCCCGCACCCGCGAAGAAATCCGGCAATTACCAGTACGACCTGATCGTCATCGGCGGCGGTCCCGCTGGTTACGCCGCGGCCATCCGCGCCGGGCAACTGAAAAAGCGCACGCTCTGCATCGAAAAGGAAAGCCTCGGCGGCACGTGCCTCAACTGGGGCTGCATCCCCACCAAGGCACTGCTCGAAGACGGCGCGTTCGTCCGCAAAGTCCGCACCGATGCCGCAGCGCATGGCGTGTCGTTCACCGGCGAGGTGAAGATTGATTTTACCAAGCTGATTTCGCGCAGCCGCGCGATCGCAGACAAGCTGAGCAAGGGCATCGCCCACCTGCTCCGCAAGTACGACGTGAAGCACGAACCCGGCACCGGTCAGCTCGTCGGCCCGCACAAGGTGAAGATCAACGGAAAAGACGGCAGCAAGGAAGTCACGGCCGAGCACGTCATCATTGCGACGGGCGCCAAGCCGACGGAGCTGCCGTTTGCGAAGTTCGACGGCAAGCAGATCATCACGAGCCGCGAGGCGATGACCCTCCCGAGCCAGCCCAAGCGCATGGCCATCATCGGCGCGGGCGCCATCGGGTGCGAGTTCGCCGACTTCTACAACGCGATCGGCACCGAGGTGACGATCGTCGAGATGCTCGACCACCTCCTGCCCAACGAGGACGACGACGTCTCGATCATGCTCGAGCGCATCTTCGCCAAGCGCGGGATCAAGGTCTTCACGAAGACCAAGACGGACAAGATCGAAAAGTCCGCGAATGGCGTGAAGCTCACGCTGTCCGGCGAGAACGGTGGCGTCGTCGACGCCGACGTCGTGCTCGTCGCGGTGGGTGTCGTGGGCAACACCGAGGGTCTGGCTAACCCGGAGGCGAAGCTCGAGCTGCTCAAGGGGCGCGTGAAGGTCACGCCGAAGTACAACACGAACCTCGAAAACGTCTGGGCCGTCGGCGACTGCGTCAGCCTGCACTTCGAAGAGCAGGACGCGATGGGCGGCTACCGGCACCCGGACCTTGCGCACGTCGCGCACCACGAAGCGGTCAATTGCGTCGAGCGCATCTTCGGCGTCACGCACCATGCGATCGACTACAAGAACATCCCCGGCTGCACGTACACGCACCCGCAGGTCGCGAGCATGGGCATGAACGAGAAGACGGCCCGCGCGAGCGGTAAAGAGTTGAAGATCGGCAAGTTTCCTTTCAGCGTCTCCGGCCGCGCGCTGGCGGCGGGGGAGACGGACGGGTTCGTGAAGCTGATCTTCGACAAGCAATACGGCGAACTCCTCGGCGTCCACATGATCGGCGAAAACGTCACCGAGCTGCTGGCCGAGCTGGTGCTGGCGCGCAAGCTCGAAGCCACGGAAGACGAGATCATCGAAGCGATGCACCCCCACCCCACGCTCAGCGAGGCGGTGATGGAAGCCGCCGGCGTTGCCGACGGGCGCGCGATCCATCTTTGATGAAGCGAGGGTGAATGCAGAGCCGCTGAGAATGCACAGGTAGGAAAGGGGGACAGAGCAGGAGAGAGCGAATTGAATTGTGGCACGCGCGCCTGGCGGCGCAGCGCTGCCAGCACGGGGGAGGCGCCGTTGTCACGACTTGGTTTTTCTCCGTTCTGATGCTTCCCGCCTCTGCGGGTGAAATCTCACATTGGCCTTCATCTGGTGGCGATGCTGTCGACGCGCGTTCGGGTTCTTGTCGGTCCCGTTGAACGCTCATACCATTCAGCCGTTATGCAACCGTACCTCGACCTTATCCGGCGTGTGTTAGAAGACGGCGAACCGCGCCCCGATCGCACCGGCGTCGGCACGCGCAGCCTATTCGGGCACCAGATGCGCTTCGACCTGCGCAAGGGGTTTCCGCTCCTGACGAACCGCAAAATCCACATGCGCTCCGTCATCCAGGAGCTGCTCTGGTTCATCAAGGGCGAGACGAACATCCGCTACCTGAAGGAGCACAACGTTCGCATCTGGGACGAGTGGGCCGACGCCGACGGCGAGCTGGGGCCCGTCTACGGCAAGCAGTGGCGGCGGTGGGAGGGGCCGGACGGCAGAGCGACCGATCAGCTCAAGGGCGTCATCGAGCAGATCCGCGCCAACCCGCACTCGCGGCGGCACATCGTCAGCGCGTGGAACGTCGCCGACATCCCGCGCATGGCGCTGGCCCCGTGCCACGTCATGTTCCAGTTCTACGTCTGTGGCAGCGGCCACCTGTCCTGCCAGCTCTACCAGCGCTCGGCCGATCTGTTCCTCGGCGTACCGTTCAACATCGCGAGCTACGCGATCCTGACGCACATGATCGCCCAGGTGAGCGACCTCAAGCCCGGCGACTTCATTCACACGTTCGGCGATGCGCATTTGTACGAAAACCACCTCGACCAGGCACGCGAGCTGCTGTCGCGCGAGCCGCGCCCGCTGCCGACTTTGTCGCTGAATGAAGCCGTGCGCGACATTGAATCGTTCACCGAAGCCGACATCCAGATCCACGGCTACGAGCCGCACCCGCCCATCAAGGCGCTGGTGGCGGTGTAATGGTGCCCGAGCTTCGCCTTGAACTCGTCGCCGCCGTCGCCGCCAATGGAGTCATCGGCCGCAACGGGCAGCTCGCCTGGCACCTGCCCGACGATTTACGCCACTTCAAGCAACTCACGCTCGCCCACCCCATCCTGATGGGCCGGCGCACGTACGACTCGATTGGCCGCCCGCTGCCGGGCCGGCGCACGATCGTCATCAGCACGACGCTCGCCGCGCCTCCGCACCCCGACGTGGCGCTCGCCCGCTCGCTCGACGAGGCGCTGATGCTCGTCGCGGACGCGACCGGGCCTGTCTTCGTCGTCGGCGGGGCCGTTCTCTACGCGGCTGCGATGCCGCGTGTGCGGGTGATGCACCTGACGGAGCTTGAGGAGCCGGTTATCGGCGACGTGCTTTTCCCAAGATTCGATCGTACGCGGTGGCGGCGAGTGAGCGCCTTGCCGCATGACCGCGACGACCGCCACGCCGTGAGATTCACCTTCAGCCGGTATGAACGTCCGTAGCCGCGAACTGTCTGGAATCCGCGCTGAAATCACTGGTAAGATGGCTTTATGACGATTCAGGACATCCAGCGCCTGCGCAACGCCAAGCCGTTCGAGCCTTTCCGTGTCCTCGTCGCCGACGGAAGTCGCTTCGACGTCTGGCATCCCGAATATCTCGGGGCAAAGCCCCTCAGGTCGGATGATCACCATCGGGCTGGATGACGACTCCTTCGTCACGCTGGACCTGCTCCTCGTCGCAGGCGTGCACAAGGGCATCAAACGCAAGTCCAGGAACGGTCGGACCAAAAAGTAATCAACACGACAATCAACGAAGGCCCGCTATGAAATACGCCGTGCTACTGCTGGTTCTTCTCGCGCCGCTCACGACGTTTGCGCAAACGACGCAACCTGCCGCGGTCGTCGAAGAAGACGGCGCTGTGAACATCTATACGACGCACAACGGCGTGCGCTCCCGTGCGCTGTCGGTCACGCCCGAAGGCTCGCTCATCGCCGGCGGGGTGTCGACGAAGGACACGAAGCCGACGAACGTCCCGCCGGTGATGGATCCGGAGAAGTATGACAACGACCCCGGGCTTGATCGGCGCAATTGGATCCACGATTTTTACTTCGGGCGCTACGAAACGCCCGGCGAGGGCCAGCCGCGCTTGCACGTGCGCGGGCTGATCATGTGGGGCCGCGGCGATTCGCCCGACATCCAGCTTGGCCGAACGGGACCGGACAACACGCCCACCGCCTATGGCCCGCCGGAGGACACGGAGCCGGGAACGAGCCTCGGCAAGATCATCTTCACCGCCTGGGGCGAGCGCCAGTTTCAAGGCGACATCGCCGGCATGTACGCGCGCAACGACACCGTCCCGACGGGGGAGCGAAACCCCGGGAGCCTCCACCTGGGCACCGCCGGCGAGTCGGAGCGCGGCAATGCATGGCGCGACATGATCGACCGGCTGGTCATCCGCTCGAACGGCTACGTCGCCATCGGTGACGAGTTCACGAACCCAACCGAGCGGCTGCACGTGAAGGGCAACATCCGCGCCGATGGAACGATCGTCTCGCGCGAGGCGCCGAAGGTCGAGCTGAACGATCCATCGAACCCCGGCCACGCGCTGTCGCACGCCGCCGTCCTCGCGCCGCAGCCGACGCTCACGATTCGGGGCACGGCGCGCCTCACGAACGGCCGCGCGGTCGTCGAGCTGCCGGCGTATTTCGAATCGCTGGCGCGCCCCGCGAACCGCACGGTGATGCTGACCCACGTCGACGGCTTCGACCGCATCACCGTCCAGACGCGCGACGGGGCGCAGGTGAAGGACGGCCGATTTATCGTGATCGCCGAGTCGGCGGGTTCCTCCCAGTCCTTCAATTGGGAAGTGAAAGCGGAGTTGCCCACGAATCACACGAATGAGCACGAATAAGACGGATCAGGAATGAATCGCGCGCCGCGTTTGGCGAGGCCGCTTCAGCGGCGGGTCCGACCGCGCGCATGGGTCATAGGCAAACAGCTCAACACGCGCCGACCGCGCGGTGGTCGCGCGGCCGGCGGTGTGGTTGAACGTTTGTTCGTCGGCGCTGTTTAGAACTGGTTCTCCCAATCGAGCTCCATCTCCACCGTGTCGCCATGGCCCTTCGTGAGCACGGGATACTCCTTCCCGCCGATGACGTAAAGGTGCTCGCAGTCGACGATGCGCGCATCCACCGCGTACTTGCGGCCCTTGTCGATCTCGCTGTCCTTGAACGACATCGTGAACGGGATCGTCCCGTCGTCGCCGACGCGCATCGTCCGCTGGGCGATCGTCTCGCTCTTGACGTGACCCTTTGTCACGTCCGCCAGTCGCACGTGCACGACCGCGCCGGGGCGAAGGCGCATGTGGTCGGGCTTCACGATCACGCCGGAGACGGAATCCATCGGGTCCGGCTTCCTGTCCCTCGCGCACCCGACCATGCCGACAAGCAGCGCCGCGGCCACCAACGAGTGCTTTGAGAACGACATCATCGACTTGCTCACGATCTCATCTCCTTCTCGCGCGGTCATTCCACGTCACGCGCGGCAAATAAGGGCAACCCATAGTTCATTTCCCGCGGCCGGCCTACGTCGCCGCCGCCACTGACGTACTTCATCGCTAATGTTCGCCTCGTTTGCCAACGGGTCGGGCCAATATTTCGCAAGTGGGCCGAGTGAGGACGGATCGGTTGTCGGGAAGAATCGGGTCGTGCGCTGGACGGGGTTGAAGCTATTCCGGTTGTGCGGAGGGCGGGGGGCCGGATGGACGTCCAAGGTTCAGGCGCGCAAAAGGACTTACGAGAATCCGAGTTTGTTTGATTTCAATTTCGGGCACACGGGCGCGGTCGTGGGGGGGGGGGGGGGGGGGGGGGCGGGGGGGGGGGGGGGCACGGGGGGGCGGGGGGGGGGGGGGGGCGCGGGGGGGCGCCCCGCCGCGCCCCCCGGCCCCCCCGCCCCCGCGGGCCCCGACCGGGGGGGGGGCGCGGGGGGGGC
>JBBSLV010000235.1:0-6625 GCA_038233535.1 Tepidisphaerales bacterium
GTGGGCGCCAGCGTGCTCGACGACGGCGTGCCGCTCATGATCGAAGGCGACTCCCCCGGGCACATCGGCCAGGTCGACGTATCCATCCCCGGCCAGGACGTGATTGGTCCCGATGGAGGCTTCGGCAGCCTCGAGGGGTACATCGGCACCCCCGCCCTGGTCAAACGCTACGGCAACGACATGGCCGCCACGCTGGCACGGCTCACGGACCAGGACGCGCCGATCCAGGCGCTGGCGCGGGCGATCCGCATCTTCCACGCGATCTACCGCCCGCAGCACGTGTACTTCACGGGCGGGATCGGGATCCGGCTCAAGCACCTGATTCCTTCGATCCGCAAGCTTGTGGAAACGAACCTCACGAGCGTCGCCGACCCGCAGTGGACGATCGGCACGGGCGATGACGACTTCCACGCCGCCAAAGGCGCCGCCCGGCTCGCCGCCGCCGTCAAGTGCCCCGCCTCCCCGCCCACCGCCGCCGCCGTTGCCTCCCAGCCCATCGCCGCCGCAGTCTGATCCACACCGCTACAATGGAGTGACACAGGATGACACTGCGTCGCGGCTTACGCAGGCTCAGGGCATTGGTCATTGCCGGTCGGACTTCTTACAATCCCTGCCCCCATGGACCCAGCGCCGCCCATTCCGACCTTCCTCGACGTCCAGCACCTGCTCGACGCCAGCCAGCCGCGCGTTCGCGCGGGGTGGTTCTGGTATGCGGCGGGGCTTTTCCTGCTGGTCGTGATGGTCAGCACCTACCTCAGCGCCGGATCCCCGACACTGGCCAACGCCATGCAGGTGTTTTCCGGGCTGCTGATGCTTGCTCTGGTGGCGGGCATGGGGATGCTGACGTTCGCGATGGCACGAAACCAGCAGGCGGAGGGGCAGCAGCTGGTCGCGATCGAGGAGCTGATGCAGCTGCGGCGCTGGGGCGAGGCGGGGTCCATCCTCAACGGCATGTTGTCCGCTCCAATGCGCGCCCCGCAGCACCGGATTCAGGCGCTGATCTATCTGGGCACTGTCCTCGGGCGGTATCACCGCTTCGGCGACGCCATCGCGGTGCAGGAGCATCTGCTCGAGCACGTGCACCTCGATCCGGGCACGGAGCACGGGTTGAAGCTGGGCCGCGTGATGTCGATGCTGCGGGAGGACCATCTCGTCGATGCGCATCGCGCGATGTCGGAGCTTCGCCGCGGCGACGAGCAGCGCCCGTCGGCGGGGCTGGCGCTGCTGGACATCTACCGCGACGTCAAGACGGGCCACCCCGACGAGGCGATCGAGATTTTCAAGCAGCGCCTCCCCGCGCTGCGCGACCAGATGGGCCACCGCGTCGGTGATGCATATTACCTGGCCGCCAAGGCGTACGACCTGCTCGGACGCGAGCCCGAAGCGCAACGCGCCTACGAACGCGCCACGCTGCTGTCGCCGTTGAGCGAGCTGCAGCGCCGGTATCCGGAGGCGTTGATGTTGTCCGAGAAGTATTCGCCGGTGCTTGCGCCGGCTTAGGAGGTGGTGGAGTGGTCGAGTCGTGGAGTAGTGGAGTGAAGACTGAATTCACTCCACCACTGCATCACCCAACCACTCCGCCACGCGTTGTGAACCCCCCATGAACGCCGAAGCCATCATCTCCCGCGTTCGACGCGACCTCACGCTGAGCACGATGCTCAAGGGGTTGATCATCGGCATCGGCGTGGCCACGTTTGTGATGCGCGGGGCGATGGGGTCAAGCCATTTGCTCGTGCTGGCGCTGCTGGGGGTCGCGTGGGTCGTACTGAGCTACCGCAGCGCGATGGGCTCGCGGCTGGCGGTGGACTCGCAGTCGCTGATCGCCGCCGGACGGTACGACGCGGCCGAGGAGCAGATCGAGCAGGTGCTGGGAAGGTTCTCGCTGTTCCGCACGTCGAAGCTGATCGGGATTCACCAGCTGGCGGTATTGCGGCACGCGCAAAAGCGCTGGGCGGACGCGGCGGTGCTCTGCCGGGCGCTGCTGGGGAAGCGGCTGGGACCGGTCAAGGGCGTGAACAAGCAGTGCCGGCTGATGCTGGCCGACGCCATGCTCGAAATGGGGGACGTCAAAGGCGCGCATGACGCGCTGGCGGGGCTGTATCAGCAGCGCCTGACGCTGGCCGAGGCGATCAACCTGGTCGCCGTGCAGGCCGACTTCCACGCCAGCGCGGGCAACTGGGCGGAGCTGGCGGGGGGGATCGAATCGAAAGTGCAGCTCGCCGAGCTGATGCCCTCGCACCAGGCCGCGCGGACGCAGGCGATGCTCGCGCTGGCGGCAAAGAAAACCGGCCGCGACGATTGGGCGAGCTGGCTCACGCGCCGCGCCGAACTGCTGGCCGACGTCCAGGAACTGTGCACCCGCCGGCCGATCCTGTGGGAGCTGTGGGCGGTGGAGGCTTGAGAGATTGCCCAATGCCGATTTGCACTTTGCGATTGAAGGAGGAGAAGCGACAGTCGCACTCGCGCATTTTCCAATCGCAAATCGGAAATCGGCAATCGCAAATGAAACCGGAGGTTGTGATGTGGTCCACGTTCGGGCGATTGGTCGTCACGCTGATCTCCTTGGCCCTCGTCGTCGGGGGGTTGTGGTTGTGGCAGCACGCGGGGCTTCTCGCATCGGATGCCGGCCGCCCGGATGTCGCCGGATGGGCGATCCGCAGCGGCGCGGTGGCGGCGGTGGCGCTGGCGCAGGCGCTGCTCAGCTTTTTCGTGATCTCCGCCGTGTTTGACCGTGATTTGTTTACAAGTGCGGTGCGCTTCACCGCCGGCCTGGTGGGTGGGGCGGCGATCGTCAGCGCGGTGGCGTTGGGCTTCGCCGGGCGATGAAATGTCTGGTCCCTTTTCCCGGTACGCCGGGAGAAGGTTAGGAGGAGGGGATTTCGGGTACGGATGGTTTTCAACGTTCAAATCATGCTCACCCCAGCCATTCCACCTCCCATGAGCACATGGGAACGACGTACCGGGCGAGGGGGTAAGAAAAGGATGCCGATGACGCGACTCGTCCATGCCTCGCTGTGTCTCCTGATCCTCTGTGCAGGCCCCGTCGTGGCGCAAGACGCCGGCGCGGGCGCCGACCTCAATCCCGCCCTGGCCGAGCGGTTGGCGGGGGCGGCGCAGGAGACGTTGCGCGGGCGCGACGCCGGGGAGCCGTCGTGGCGCGCCAGCGCGGCGCTGCTGCGCGCCGCCGGTCGGCTCGCGCCGGCCGAGCCGCGATTCGCGCGGCTGCTGGCCGAGGCCGTCGCACGGCTGGGCGACGACCGGGCGACCATCGACGCGCTTACCGCCTACCGCAAGCTCGTGCCCACCGATCAATCCGCTCAGGTCGAGCAGATCGACCTGTTCCTCCGCGTGATGGAGACGGCCGACGCGAAAGTGAATTACCTCCGCGCGGTGAGCGCATCGGAGCAGGTTCCCGCCCCCGTCCGGGCGCACGCGGCGTTCCGGCTGGCGCAGGTGCTGGCCGAGCGGTCGCAGATGCAACCATCCGACGAGGCGCTGGCCGACGCGCTGAAGCTGGACCCGCTCAACCTCGACGCGCTGGCGATGTCGTACGCGCGCCTGCCCGCCGACGCGCCGCCGCAAACGCGCGTAGCCGCGCTGCTGGCGCTGCTGCGGTCGAATCCGGCGCAAGCGCAGATCGCGGCGGTCCTGGCGCGCGAGTTGGCGGGGGTCGGGCTCGTCAAGCCGTCGCTCCAGTGGTACGGGACGGCCTTCGGCATCTACCAGCGGACGGGGAGCGCGCCGTCGCAGCAGGAGCTGATCCACTACGCCGCCCAGGCTTACATCGGCGGGGAGACGAAGGGCGCGGAGATGTTGCTGTCGTCGCTGCTCCAGGTGCAGCCGGACAACATCGAGGCGTGGCTGCTGCGGCTGATCGTCACGCGGGCGGGGGGTGACAAGGAAGCGATCGAACTCGTGCGCAAACAGGCGGCGACGGCGATCACCAACCGGCTGGCGGACATCCGCCGGGCCGCGGGCGAGGAGGGCGCCACGACGCAGCCGCTGGACGCGCCAGCGGAACCGCGGTGGCCCGACCCCGCCGCCGCGCTGGAGCGTGTGAAGCGTGCGGATGCGACGGACGAACCCGGATTGCTCGCGGAGTTCGCCGACGCGGCGCTTTGGGCCGCGTGGTTCAAGTTGTATTTCGAGGAAAAGCCCGACGAGGCGCAGCCGTGGATCGACGCGCTGCGTGGCCTGCTCGTCGAGGAAAGCCAGACGATCGCGCGGCTCGAGGGGTGGGCTTTTCTCCTGGGCGACAAGCCCGACGAAGCCCGCGTGAAGCTCTCGGCCGCGGCGGAGAGCGATCCGCTGGCGGCGATGGGGATGCTGCGCGTGTCGCCCAGCGAGGGCGAGCACCAGGCCGGCGCCGAGGCCGCGGCGCAGCAGTTGCTCGCCAAACACGGCAACGGGCTGACCGGCGCGACGATCGCCGAGGCGCTGTCGTTCCGCGGGATCAAGCCCTCCGCCGGCGAAGCGGCGGCGCCGGTGACGGCGGAGCTGGCAAAGTTTCCCGGCGACTATACGCGCATCCTCGACGCCCCCGGCGCGTTCTACGCGCTGCGCGTCGAGCCGGTGAAGATCTCGCACCAGTTCGGCGAGACGATCCTGCTTCGCGTCACGCTCCAAAACAACAGCGAATTCGACCTCACCGTCGGCCCGGACGGCATCATTCGCTCCGACCTGTGGATCGACGCGCAGCTGCGCGGGATCGGGAACCAATCGTTCCCCGGCGTCGCGTTCGACCGGCTGGGCGGGCCGATCGTGCTCCCGGCGAAAAAGTCGATGAGCCAGGTCATCCGCGCCAGCCAGGGCGAGCTGTCGGCGTACCTTGCGACGAATCCGACGGCGTCGTTCCAAATTGCTTTCACCGCCATGACCAACCCGATCAGCGCGGGCGGGAACGTCCAGCCGGGCCCGGCCGGGCAGCGCATCACCAGCGCCCGGCTCGTCGAGCGCCGCGGCACCCCGAATAACGCCGCCGCCATTGGGCAGCGCGCGCTCGACGCGCTGAGCAACGCGCAGGCGGGGGAGAAAGTGCGGCAGCTCGAGCTCGTCGCGACGATCACGCAACTGCTCAGCGCTCAGGAAGACCTCGATGAACCGACGACGGCGGCGCTCGCGTCCCTGCGCGACGTGATCCGTCGGGGCACGGCCGACGGCGATCCGCACGTCCGCGCATTCGCGATGTACTGCAACGCGATGCTGGCATCAGACGCACAGCGCCCGGCCCTGATCGACGCGCTGGCGGCCGAGCCGGCATGGTCGGCGCGGATGCTGGCGGTGCTGCTGGCGCACGCCCACGGGGGAGGCCAGGAAACGGTGGCCCGGCTGGCGGAATCCGATCCCGACGAACTGGTGAAGCGGTACGCCGCCGCCGTCAGCGCCATTCCCGCGACCACCCAACCGGCGACACAACCGTCGGAGCCGGCGCAACCGGCGCCGGCGCCGTAGCGGCGTGATCTCCGTAGCGTTCGACGTCATTTCGCTTCGGCGGCCTGGAAGATAAGGTCTGTGGCGAGGATCGCTTCACCATTGTCGTTGCTGACGACCGCTGCGCGGTCGTCGCCGGCGAAGCCGACGGGGGGCTGGTCCGGGAATCGGTCGCCGGAGGTCGACCAGATGCCGACGAGCGCGCCGGCGACGGGCCGGCCATCGGGATCGAGCCGCTTGAGCGTCAGTCGTCCCGGCGGCGGGGCGGGCATTGTCGCCGGGCGCTCGCCCGCGTGCGACGCGCGCAGGACATCAACCTGCGCCTTGCAGTCCGCGAGCGCTTCGGGCGAGGTGACGAATTCGAGGTGGCCGTCGGCATACCCGACCCACGCGCCGCCGGGGTGGTGCTCGAGCGGTTCATGCACGACGAGCGTCGCCGCCGGCAGGTCGCCGCCGAGCGGGACGTCGGGTGCCTTGGACGGCTTGAGGTAGACCCAATCTGACGCGTCGTCCGCCCCGACAAGTTGCTCGGGCCAGGCGCCGTCGCGGTCGAAGGAGGCTTCCAGCGTATCGAGCAAAGCGTCGCGCATCAGCGCCCCGCGCTCGAGCCGCGCCCGTTCGGCCGGGGAAATCGGCGCCGTCGAGGGCGCCGTCGAGGGTGCCGTCGAGGGTGCCGTCGAGGGTGCCGTCGAGGGTTGCGTCTGGGGCGCCTCGGCCGCGACCCAAGTGCTGACGGCGAGCACGAGCGTGCTGAAGAACCACACGATGCACGTCGGGCGTGCGACACTGCGGGAAACGAACTGCATTCGAATTATCCTCCGGGCGCCTTTCCAACTTGTGTTTACCCCGAATTGATCTTTCCCGCCATGCCGTGTATCACACGGCTCGCGACGTGACTGGCCCCATACCGCCCCGCGCGGACCCCTCGCGTCGGCTGGTGTTCTGAGCGACGGGTGTCGCTGGGGTGTCCGCGTGATCCCGACCACCAATATCCCGTTCGGCCGACGCAAGACCGACCTCACGCCGCCGCCCCGAAAGCGGCAGCGCATCGGGTTTTTCGAGGATTTTCGCCGCTTCTTCCTTCGCGGGCTTGCGGCGCTGCTGCCCACGCTCATCACGCTCTCGCTGCTCGTGTGGATCTGGAACTTCCTCTGGGAAACCCTGGGCCGGCACCTGATCTTCGGGCTGAAGTGGA
>JBBSLV010000236.1:0-6581 GCA_038233535.1 Tepidisphaerales bacterium
CGCGCGCACGGCCCCGCCACAAATCCTCAACAGCCCCCGATAAACCGAGTGATGCAATTCGCTGTCCCGCCGGATTGCCGTAACTCCTTTTGCGCGCTTCGGCACACGATCGCGCGCGGTGAAATCAAAGCGTCGGAGGAAAGTAAGGGGGTCAGGGGGTCAGGTTCAGTTCCAATAGCAAGTGAACGGACCTTTACCTTCCATCCACCATTGCGCGGCGTGATTTGGACGGATTCCATCTTTTCCGCGCTTGCGAGGATGCGGCTCACGCCTGCTTCCTGTACCGTTAATTGGCACCCCCTCTTGTGAGAGCGAGGCGATGACATGGGGAACACGATCATTTATCTCGCGGCATTCGCCGCCCTCGTCGCGGTGGCGGTGGCGATGGCCATCATCGCGGTGCGGCGCGACGGGCGGGGCACGGAGGATCTGATCAAGCGGCTGGTCATCTGGGTCGGCATCGCGGCGCTGTTGCCGCTGTCGAGTTGGGCCGGCGCGACGATGCTTCACCCGCGGACCGAATGGAAAGAGCTGACGGCGCAGCGCAGCCGCGCGCAGCAGGAGACGTACGACACCAAGGACGTTGACGCGCGCGCCAGGGCGCGTGACGAACAGCAACGGCTCACAAAGCTAATCGACGCGGAGCAGCGGCGTTTCTATCGCGCGATGTTCTGGGTCAGCTTCCCGACCGGCTTGACGGCCCTCGTCGTCGGGCTGTTCCTGCGCTCGGTCACCGTCGGGACCGCCCTGGCGTTCGGTGGCTTGTGTACGCTCACGGCCGGGTGCTACTCGTACTGGGATGACATGGGCGGCGGGCTGCGGTTCTTCTCGCTGCTGATCGTGCTCGCGATCCTGATCGCGATCGGCCTGGGGAAGTTCGGCAAACCCGCGCCGCGACCGCTCCCCACATCTTGACCGCGTCACGTTCGGCAATGTCACCACGACGGATCCTTTTAACAGGCCGGCCCGTTGAACGCGGGCTTGTATCCATCCGGTCATCTGGCCAACTGAACCGGGCCGATGAACCGGGCCGGCGGGTTTGGCCGTATCATTTGTCATGACACCCACGCACTTCGCATCACTGTGCCTCGCCGTGACGGCTGTGCTCGCGATCCTGCCGGGTTGTGACCAGACGACCGCGGCGCTTCCGGCCACGGTTCCCTCGACCACCGCCCCCGCGCCGCAGGCGGCCGACGACGCCATGGCCGCCATCCCCGGCGGGACATTCCTCATGGGGACCAACGACGGCTTTCCCTACGAAGGCCCGGCCCACGAGGTGACGATCAAGCCGTTCAAGCTCGACAAGCATGAAGTGACCGTCGCGCAGTTCGCGAAGTTCGTCTCTGCGACGGGGTACAAAACCGAGTCGGAGGTTCTCGGCTGGTCGGGCGTGTTCGACACAGCCAAGCGCGGATGGGCCAAGGGGGACGGCGCCACGTGGCGCGAGCCTCACGGCCCGGGATCGAAACCGAAGGACGATGAACCCGTCTGTCAGGTCTCCTACAACGATGCCCAGGCCTATGCAAAATGGGCGGGCAAGCGGCTGCCCACGGAAGCGGAGTGGGAGTTCGCGGCGCGGGGTGGGCTGAAGCAGAAAAGCTACGCCTGGGGCGACGATCTCCGCCCCGGCGGAAAACCCGTGGCCAACTGGTGGCAAGGGGTGTTTCCACAGAAGGACACCGCCGAGGACGGGTTCACGACCCGCGCGCCCGTCGGCAGCTTCGCGCCCAATGGGTATGGGCTGTTCGACATGTCGGGCAACGTATGGGAGTGGTGCTCGGACTGGTACGCCGACGACTACTACCTCAAAAGCCCCAGGGACAATCCCACCGGCCCAGAGGTGGGCGAGAATCGCGTGATCCGCGGGGGCTCGTGGATGTGCTCGGAAAACTACTGCAACAACTACCGCGTCGCCGGCCGCTCGAAGACGACGCCGGACACCGCGCTGAACAACCTGGGCTTCCGCTGCGCGAAGGATTGAAGAAAAGAAGCATAAACAGATCGCAAACAGGGACACAGCTGGTTTTTTCGCTTCAGCGATTGAAACCCCAACGGCGCCGGCGTCGGTGGACGGAAAGGGGGACGAGACGTATATTCATTGTATCTACGCAACGGGAGTAAACTAATGCCGACCACGGTGCGGAAGTGGGGAAACAGCCTGGGAGTTCGTATTCCCAAGAGCATTGCCGAGCAGGTGGACCTGCGGACGGGCACGGAAATTGACTTCGACACGGCAGGTGGCGTCTTAACGCTCCGCCCGCGCGCTCGTCGGCAACGAGCCACTCTCTCGCATCGCTCTTAGCCAAGGCCAAAGGGCCTAATCCGCACCGCCGCCTCACGAATGATTCCCCGGTTGGGCGGGAGCTCCTGTGAGCTACCGCGCCTACACCCCCAAGCGCGGCGATCTCGTCCACATGAACTTCTCCCCCTCCGCCGGCCACGCGTCGGCGGCAGCTTGGCGCGCATGTCTTCCAGCAGCTTGCGCGATTCAGGCCGCATAAATGAGCTGCCGGTGTTGCCCGGCGACGGGCATGAAATAGGGATTGCGGACGGCGGTCGGCTCGACAAGATCAATCTCGCGACCGAGCAGGTCTTCAAGATCAAGCTTCAACCCCATGTAACGCTTGAAGGATCCCTCCCAGCCCAGATTCTCGAACTCGACAAAGAAGTCGAGATCGCTCGTTTCCGAGTCGAAGTCGCCGCGCGCAGCTGAGCCGAACAACTCAAGCCGGAGCACGTGGTACTTCCGGCACAAATTCGCAATCTGGGCCTGGCTTTGAATCACGACGGACACCATGCCGGAATATTGTACACCACGACGGCGCACAAGGGGCGCCGACGTGCCGCCGGATCTGCCCCCCGGCGGATCAATACCGGTAATGATCGCTCTTGTACGGCCCCTCCACCGGCACGCCGATGTAGTCGGCCTGCTGCTTGGTGAGCTTCGTCAGGCGCACGCCGAGCTTCTCCAGGTGCAGACGGGCGACCTTCTCGTCGAGGTGCTTGGGCAGCACGTACACCTTGTTCTCGTACTGCTTGTTGTTCGTCGCCAACTCGATCTGCGCGATCGTCTGGTTCGTGAAACTGTTGCTCATGACGAATGACGGATGCCCCGTCGCGCAGCCGAGGTTCATCAGCCGGCCCTCGGCGAGGATCAACACGCTGTGGCCGTCCGGGAACGTCCACATGTCGTACTGCGGCTTGATGTTCGTCTTCTTGATCCCCTTCCACTTCTTCAACCCGGCCATGTCAATCTCGTTATCGAAGTGGCCGATGTTCGACACGATGGCTTTGTCCTTCATCTTCGCCATGTGCGCGGCGGTGATGATGCTGAAGTTGCCTGTCGTCGTGACGAAGACATCGGCGTAGCCCAGCGCGTCTTCGAGCGTGAGGACCTGGTAGCCCTCCATCGCCGCCTGCAACGCGCAGATGGGATCGATTTCCGTAATCACAACTCGGCAGCCTTGGCCCTTCAGCGACTGCGCACAACCCTTGCCCACATCGCCGTAGCCGCACACCACGGCCACCTTCCCGCTCAGCATGACATCCGTCGCGCGGAACAGCCCGTCCACCAGCGAGTGCCGGCAGCCATACAAGTTGTCGAACTTGCTCTTGGTGACGCTGTCGTTGACGTTAATAGCGGGGAACAGCAGCGTCCCGGCCTTTTGCATCTCGTACAACCGGTGCACGCCCGTCGTCGTCTCTTCGCTGACCCCCTGGCATCCCGCCGCCACCTTCGTCCAACGCTGCGGGGTCGCTTTCACCGTCCTGGCGAGCAACTCGAGGATGACCTTGAATTCCTCGTTGTCCGTCGAGTCCGGCGACGGGACTTTCCCCGCCTTCTCGAACTCCGCGCCCTTGTGAATCAGCAGCGTGACGTCCCCGCCGTCGTCGACGATCTGCTCCGGGCCTTCCCCGTTGCCAAAATCCAGCGCCCGCTCCGTACACCACCAGTATTCCTCGAGCGTCTCCCCCTTCCACGCGAACACCGGCACGCCCTTGGGGTTTTCCACCGTCCCCTTCGGCCCCACCACCGTCGCCGCCGCCGCGTGGTCCTGCGTGCTGAAAATGTTGCATGAGCACCACCGCACGCTGGCCCCCAGCGCCGTCAGCGTCTCGATCAGCACCGCCGTCTGAATCGTCATGTGCAGCGAGCCGACGATGTTCATCCCCTTCAGCGGCTGGCGCCTGGCGTACTCCGCCCGCACCGCCATCAGCCCGGGCATCTCCTGCTCCGCCAGCATGATTTCCTTCCGCCCCCACTCCGCCAGCGACAGATCGGCGACCTTGAACTCAAGCCCTCCCGTCTTCTTGCCCCCAGCGCCGCCGAAGGGGGCGGCGCCATTCTTCCCGTTCGCCGAGCCCTTCCCCTTGTCGAGGCCCTGCCTGGGTTTGATCGAAGGCTTGGTGCGGTTCGTGTCGGTCATGGTGCGGGACATGTCGATCTCCTGTCGTATTGCGGTTGTGTTCTGATCGTCAAACGGAAACGGCGGATTCTGCCACGAATGGCGGGGTGGGCAAAGCGCCAGGATCCAAGTACCAGTTTTCCTTGTTTGGGACTTGGAACCTGGCTTCCTGGGACTCCGCGCCTTCAGCAGCATTCATCCGTCAATCCGGATGGATTGTTGAACATCTTCCGGGAAATGTCAATCAGGATGCGGGCCTGGGCGTCAGCTATCGATATGCTTTAAGACGTCCAAACCGACCCTCCCCCGCAATAGCTGGTCCCACGCATCTAGACATTCACCTCGCACGCGACGATCTCCTTCTGACTGTTCGTAAAGCCGCAATAGCACTTCCGCTAAGGTGCCGACGTCAGCAGGACGGCGACTGCGCAAATCTCTGCCCTCAGGCGCCAGAGAACCGGCAAATCGCTGGACGACGAGGGACAACACGCGCGAGAACGGTCTCAAAGAAATCGTGGCATCTTTGAACCCATATAAGAGGTCCTCAATGTTGTTCTCGAAAGCGTGGCTCTGAACGAAGCGTTCTGCGAGCGGCACGACAAATGTCTGCCCCAGCATTCCCTTGCGGCGAAACACAGATGCCGCAACATCCCGCACCTTCTCATCATCGTCGTCGAACAGCCCGCCCAACATCGCGACCGCGTGTTCTCCGCCCCGGCCGTCCGGCAGCTCGCTGGCTAGCATTTGAGCCGCACCTCGCCGATGCGGAACTCTCCCGCTCTGGAACGACTTAGCGAGCTCGTCGAGTTCTCCCGTGTGTAACCAAGCGCCAACCGCCCATTCAGCTCCACGCTGAGCAACATCTTCGACATGTGACGACACCATGCGCTCGACGACCGGACGCAACTCCGCCAGATGGCGGAGCAAGGTGTAGCCAATGAATCGGTTCACCTCATTGCCGAGAAGTATTCGATCGTCTGCGTGGTCGCACGCGCGAATGAACAGGGCCACTGCATCATCTCGGTTTCCGTTGAGCAGCGGTAACGCGATCCCCACTGCAGCCACTCGCACAGACGGGTGCGTATCGCGAATCACAGACTTCACTTCAGCTTCAACAAGCGCGAACCTCTCCAAGCGGGGATAAAGGAGAGATTCAAGCGCGCCCGCAGCGTGGCCGCGAACACAATTGATGGACGTCTGAACAACGTCCTCCTCGAACTCCTTGCCTGCCGCCGTTCGAGGGCGTCGCACCGTGAAATAGTCAGGGGCAGGATGCGGATGTGTGGCCGCGAGACTCCCTATGAGGCGGACCGTACCCTCGCTCCACTCCTCCTCGGCACGCCGTTCGACAACAAGACAAACGGCACTCGCAAGTTCATGATCTTGATTCAGCAGCGGAGAGACATGATCGATGACAGCCTCAATTTCAGCGACGCTGGCGAGTTCATGCCCCTCAGGTGTCGGTTCGGGCGGTTTAGCTTCTGCCAAACCCCGGACCAGCGCCGCCAGATAGCACGGCAGAACGTTTAAAGGCACCCTCAGTAACAGCCGCGAGAATCTCCTTGGTTGTCGCCGCGCCATGCCGCTAATTGCAGTGGCGAAGGTGTCGGGCCTAGCTTCGGCAATGACGTCGTGCTTCACCTGCCGCCACTTGCGGGCGTATGGCGACCAGTCCCGTCGAATGATCTGAAGCCATTGTTTGTCGGTGACCTTATTCAGACGATCCGGCGGAATAGGAGATGAGACGACACCACCACCCATACGCGATGGCTCGCGCATTAACGGCTTGGCCTCGCCGAACCTTCTGTGCAACACCCCCTTCCAATCTCTTGCGGCAGCGCTCAGTCGCTCCGTCGGCATCGCCGCGAGCAGAAGGTGCTGGCCCAAAAAGATCTCGCTCGGGTACATGTATGCCCCGCGCCACTTTGCCGAGCGCAAGTCGTTGATGTTCAATCGACGGGTTTCTTTGAAGTCTCGGACTTCCCACGGCGGCCGGTGCTCAAGG
The DNA here is from genome assembly GCA_038233535.1 of Tepidisphaerales bacterium. Classification (GTDB taxonomy): domain Bacteria; phylum Planctomycetota; class Phycisphaerae; order Tepidisphaerales; family Tepidisphaeraceae; genus DASYWJ01. The sequence continues at coordinate 6,412 of JBBSLV010000236.1, forward strand.
ATGGTGCGTTGCAACTGCTGGAATGCGTCATCAGTGCTGCAAGCAGCAAATCGATTAAGAAACCATCTCAAGTCCCCAATCGTAGCCTAAACTAAGGCTAACGAAAGGAGCCACGGATGGCGCGAGGAAAGAAGCAGGTGGAGCCGCTGCCGACGATCTGGCGGGTGGAC
>JBBSLV010000237.1:0-6566 GCA_038233535.1 Tepidisphaerales bacterium
CCGGTGCGCGGACATGGAGCAGTTGATGCGGAATGTCAGTCGTTACCTCGCCACGCGCAACGCGCGCACCCGTGCGGCTTTGCGGAAAGCCGCGTGACATGCGACTATGGATACACGAATCGCGCACGGTTATTTAGCCGCGGGCGGAAGCCCGCGGTCAGGTGCGCGACGGGATGACACAACGCGGCTAGAATGCCGCATGCGGATTCAACTTCTTTCATCGTTTGTCATCGCGGCCTGGCTTGTTGGCACGGCGTCCGCGCAAACCACCCAACCCGCCGAACGCGAGACACCACTCACCGACATCATCCAACTCACCACCGGTTTCGCCCGCGCCGGGGAGGCGTATTTTTCGCCGGACATGACGCACGTCATCTTTCAGGCATCGCCGGAGCGGGATGCGCATTACCAGATGTTCCTCGCGAAGGTGACCCGGGATGGCGACCGGATCGTTGGCGTGGGGGAGCCGATGCGGATCAGCGAAGAGAACTCACGCAACACGTGCGGGTATTTCTCACCGGATGGAAAGACGATCATTTTCGGATCGACCGTCGGCAAGGAAAGGCCGGACGAAGCGGACGGCGGATACAAGCGCGAAGGGCGGAGCTACGTGTGGTCATTCCCGACGGGGATGGAGATTCACGTCGCCGACAACTGGCAGCGGGGGGATTATTCGACGAAGCCGCTGACCGACAACGACGTCTACGACGCCGAGTGCGCGTATTCGCCGGATGGGAAATGGATCTGCTTCACCCGCGGGGCGGGGAAGGACGCGGACCTCTACGTCATGCGCGCCGATGGCTCGGACGCGGTGAAGGTGGTGGGGGCGCCGGGTTACGACGGCGGGCCGTTCTTTTCACCCGACGGAAAGCGGCTGGTGTATCGGTCTGACCGCAAGGGCAACGATCTGCTCCAGATCTTCGTCGCCGACCTCGCGTTCGACGAGGCGGGAAACATCACCGGGATGAAAGAGGAGCGGCAGCTCACCAACGACAACCACGTCAACTGGGGGCCATATTGGCATCCCGGCGGGAAGCACATCGTCTACGCGACCAGCGTTCACGGGCATCACAACTACGAGCTGTACCTCATGCGCGACGACGGCACGAAGCCGACGCGCATCACCTACGCCCCCGGCGCCGACGTGCTGCCGGTGTTTTCGCCGGACGGGAAATGGCTGATGTGGACGAGCAAGCGCACCCCCGACGGCACGACGCAGGTGTTCGCGGCGCGGTTTAAGTTGCCGTGAGCGCGCCCCCCGCGCGAGCAGCATCAAGCGGGGATTGCCCACGAATCTCACGAATCCGCACGAATCAAAAGAAAAAGCGCCAACGATGTTCCGCTTGCCGATTCGTGTCGATTCGTGCGGTTCGTGGGCGAATGTTCTGCTTTACTTCGAGAAAGAACCGGCGTGGACCATCGGCAGGAAGATGCTGAACGTCGTGCCACGGCCGACTTCGGACGCTACGTCGATGCGGCCTTTGTGGTGCTCGACGATTTCCTTGCAGATCGCCAGCCCCAGCCCCGTGCCTTTCGATTCGCCTCGCTGGGCGGTGCCCTTGGTGGTGAAGAAGGGGAGGAAGATCTTACCGATCAGCTTCTCGGGAATGCCCGGGCCCGTGTCGATGACCTGAATCTTCAGCTCGCCCGTTCCCTCACACGCCGCGGCCTTGATCGTCAGCGATCCGCCCTTGCCGAGCATGGCGTGGCGGGCGTTGATGAGCAGATTCAGCAGAACCTGTTCAAGCTGGACGGGGTCGCCGTGGACTTTCAATTCCGGCTGGATCTGCACGCGGAGGGCGATGCCGTCCTTCTGCGGGTCGCGGGCGAGCACGAGCAGCACCTCGTCGACCAGCCGCTGCACCTCCACGTCGCTGAAGAACGATTCCCCGCGGGCCAACCCCAGCATCGACTGGCAGATTTTGCCGGCCTTGCTCGAGCTTTGAAACGCCTTGGACAACGCTTTTTTGATCAACCCGAGGTCCGGCGTTTCACTCTCGGCGCTTTGCAAAGCGTACTGCGAGTAGCTGACGATCGGGGTGAGCAGGTTGTTGAACTCATGCGCGATGACGGCCGCGATCGTGCCGATCGTGGCCAGTCGCTGGGATTCGGTGAGCTGCTCCTGAAGCGAGTCGAGTTGGTCCTGCGCGGCAACCAACTGCATGGCCAGAACGTCAGTCGATGCGGGGGCGATGGGTTGTTCACTCACGTTGAAGGACTTATCGGCGCAGGTATGGGGGGCGCTTGATAAGCGGTAACAATCGCTGCGATCTCGGCTTATCGGACGTCGACTGCGCGTGAGTGAGGTTCATTGCATTTAACCGTTTCGGCCCGGCGTTGGTTGCGGTAGAAGCAAGGGCGTGAGCCCAACATTTATGCGCCAATCGATCCAGGTGACGATCTTTTTCGCATTGCTGGCGATGCAGGGGTCGTGCGCGTCGAAGGATACACGCACCTCGACGGACGAGCGCCCATCGCTCGCGGCCCAGGCGCCGGCCAAACCGCAAACGCAAACCCAGCCGCAGAAGCAGCCGAGAAAGCCGACGTCAGCGCCTGCGACAGTCCCCGCCCGGCCGCCCGTGCGCGTGCTGTTCATCGGCAACAGCTACACGTTCTACAACGGAGGCGTCGACGCGGTGCTCGAGGCGCTGGCGCGCGCCGCGGGCCGCAACTTCGCATGCGCCGCTTCCACCTCCGGCGGAAAATCACTCCAGTGGCACTGGGAAGAAGGCGACGCCCGCTCAACCATCGCCCGCGGCGGATGGGATTACGTCGTCCTCCAGGAACTCAGCGCCCGCCCGGTCGGGGACCCGAAGCTCATGTTCGATTACGCCCGCAGGTTCGACGCTGAAATAAAAGCCGCCGGCGCCAAGACGGTCTTCTACCTGACGTGGACCCGATTCCATCAGCCGGAGAACCAGCTACCGATCAATCGCGCCTACGGCACGATCGCCGACGAGCTGGACGCAATCGTCGCCCGCGTGGGCCCGGCATGGGAGCGCGTGCTGGATGAGCGCCCGTCGATCAAGCTCCACATGGAAGACCGCAGCCATCCGACGGAGGCGGGCACGTACCTCGCCGCGTGCGTGTTTTACGCCACCCTCACCGGCGACTCCCCGGAGAAGATGCCGGCTAGCATCACGACCGACAGCGGCAAAACGATCACCCTCGATCCCGATGTCGCCGAAGTCCTACAACGCGCCGCCAGTGCGGTCAGCAAGCGCTCGGCGCGGGTGACGAAGTAGCGCACGGCGCGCTTGTGCGATGGAGCGCACGCCGTCATTTCGCTCAATCAATCCGCTCCCCGTGCTTTACATCGCACCGCTCTGGCCGTATCAATTCCCGATGGTCCACGACGAAGTTATTCCGATTCTCGATTTCGGATCCCAGTACGCACAGCTCATCGCCCGCCGGGTGCGGGAGAAGGGCGTGTACAGCGAGCTGGTTCGGCCTGATATTTCCGCCGACGATCTGAAGAAGCTCAAGCCCAAGGGCATCATCCTGTCCGGCGGGCCGAGCAGCGTGTACGACGAGGGGGCGCCCAAGTGCGATCCGCGCCTCTTCGACCTGGACGTGCCGATCCTGGGCATCTGCTACGGCATGCAGATCGGCGCGCAGATCCTCGGTGGGCAGGTGAAGCCGGCGAAAGCGCGGGAGTATGGCCGGGCGAAGCTGCACGTCGTGCAGCCGAACGACCCGCTCGTGCGCGGGCTGCCCGATGACACCACTGTCTGGATGAGCCACGGCGACCAGATCCACGACCTGCCCGACGATTTTCTGGCGCTGGCGACCACCCCGACATGCCCCTACGCCGCGGCACGTCATAAGACGCGCGCGTTCTATGGCGTGCAGTTTCACCCCGAGGTGACGCACACCCCGCGCGGCGAGCAGATCTTCCAGAACTTTCTTTACGAAATCTGCAAATGCCGCGGCGCGTGGACGATGGGCAACTTCATCGAGCAGTCCGTCGAGATCGTTCGCAAGCAGGTCGGCGACGCCAAGGTGATCTGCGGGCTCTCGGGCGGCGTCGATTCCTCCGTGGTCGCGGCGCTGCTGCACAAGGCGATCGGCGACCAGCTCATCTGCATCTTCGTGGACAACGGGCTGCTGCGCAAAAACGAGCGCGACCTCGTCGAATCCACGTTCCGCGACCATTTCAAGATCAACCTGATCACCAGCGACGCCTCGCGGGAGTTTTTGTCGGCGCTGAGGGATGTGACCGACCCGCAACAGAAACGCAAGCTCATCGGCAAAGAGTTCATCGACGCCTTCAAGCGCGAGGCCGACGCGCTTCAGCAATCGCAAATCGCAAATCGCAAATCGCAAATCGGATTCCTCGCCCAAGGCACGCTCTATCCCGATGTGATCGAGTCCGGCCACGGCTACGCCGGCACGTCGGCGAACATCAAGCTGCACCATAACGTCGGCGGGCTTCCCGCGGAGCTGGGGTTCGAGCTTGTCGAGCCGCTGCGCGATTTGTTTAAGGACGAGGTGAGAAAAGTCGGTGAAGTGTTGGGTCTGCCGGAAAACATCGTCTGGCGTCATCCCTTCCCCGGACCGGGACTGGCGGTGCGGGTCATCGGCGACATCACCGAAGAGCGGCTGCGCATCCTCCGCGACGCCGACGAAATCGTGCTCGAAGAGTTGACCGCCAACAATCTCTATCGCAAGACCGCCCAGGTCTTCGCGGTCCTGCTTCCCATCGGCACGGTGGGCGTGATGGGCGACGCGAGGAGCTACGACAGCGTCATCGCCATCCGCGCGGTGGAGAGCCAGGACTTCATGACCGCCGACTGGGCGCGCATCCCGTTCGACATCCTCGCGACGATGAGCAACCGGATCATCAACGAAGTTCGCGGAGTAAACCGAGTAGTCTATGACATCTCCAGCAAGCCGCCCGCAACGATTGAATGGGAATAGGCTTACGAGCGGAGCGAGAAAGACACTCGAAATCCAACCAAGGCATTTTTCGCGTTCTGTTACCCCTACTGTGGTGGTTTTTGTGGTGACCCTTGAGCATCAGGTCGCGACAGGAACCGCCCTCAAGGAGCAGCAGAATGGCGGTCTTCAAGCGGCGAAACACCCCCAACTATTGGGTCGGCTTCGAGTACAAGGGCAGGCGGTATCGGCAGAGCAGCGGCACACCCTCGCGGCGACTCGCGGAGCAGTTCGAAACGCGGCTGCGGCAGCAGGTGTATGACGAAGCGGTCCTCGGCAAGAAGACCTGCGAGCCGATGCGATTCGAGGATGCGGTCAAGCGGTACGTCGGCACGCATCTGAAAACGAAGGCTCGACTCGAAAAGACCGCCATCTCCCAGGCGTACATGTTGGCGAAGCTCACGCAACTCATCGGCGCGGACACCCTGCTTGACGAGATCACGACCGCGACAGTTGCCGACCTGAAGGAACGCATCTTCGACTCGGGGCGCAAGAAGCCCGCGACCGCGAACCAGTACCTTGCGTCACTGCGCGCTATCCTGCGCATGGCGCATTACGAGTGGAACCGCCTCCGCGAGCTACCTCGATTCAAGCTGTTTCCGCTCCAGAACGAACGGACTCGCTGGCTTAGGGCGGAAGAGGAGGCACGACTGCTTGCTGCCTGCCAAGAGACGCCGCACCTGCACGATTTGACCATCTTCCTTCTCGATTCTGGCGCACGGTTGGGGGAGGCATGCCGACTGACGTGGGACAACGTGGAGATGCCAAAGCGAGGCAGGGGCGTCGTGCGGCTTTTCTCAACGAAAATCCAGAAGTGGCGCACCATTCCGATGACCGCGCGTGTGGACGAGATGCTCCGACGCCTCCACACGGAGCGCCCTCACGATCAAGAGCGCGTGTTCCTCATTCGCACTGTGGGACCGTCCCTCAGCACGGCACGCCGCCGACGATCGCGGACGCGCGAAGAGTCGGGTCAACGAATTTGTAAACACGCGAGTTGGATTTCATCCCAATGGTGACCATCAGCGAATCGAACGACTTTCGATCCGCGACAAGAGGCGCGGGTGCCGCCTGACAGGATCGTCGCGCGGCGTGATCCAGCATCGCCATGTGAAGATGAAGCCAGGCGCGGGCCAACGACTCTTGCGCCGACCGCGCATCGCCAGAACCCGTCAAAATTATAAATCCTTCAAACTCCGATCCGATCTTCCGCGTGCGATTGATTGACGACGACAGACCCATTGGATGCTCCTTGTTAGGAGCTTGGGCGGCGCGCTAATTCTGTGACTTTGCAGCGGTCTTCTGGTGTCTTTGGGATGGGTCTTCCGTCGCGTCGTCGGCGTCGGAGTTCACAGACGCGGAGACGGGTGCTTCCGCATGGTCGCAATCAACTCAACCTCGCGTCGTCCGCTGTTTCCGCTCGGCAAGATCGTCGCTACGCCAGGCGCGCTCGACGCCCTCGCGCGGAGCGGGGACTCTCCTCACAGCTTCTTCATGCGTCATGCATGTGGCGACTTCGGGACTGTTTGCAAGGCAGACTGGAGAGCCAACGACGACGCCATTGCCAGCGGCGAGCGAGTCTTCTCGGCGTACGTCACAAGCGCGGGGGATAAGCTCTGGTGCATCAC
>JBBSLV010000238.1:0-6518 GCA_038233535.1 Tepidisphaerales bacterium
CAGATCTGCAACCGGTTGGCGCCGTCGAGCATGGCCGACTCTTCCATCTCGCGCGGGATGGCTTTGAGGAACTGGTGCAGGAGAAATACGCCGAACGCCCCGGCGCCGGCGGGCAGGATCAACGCCAGCGGCGAGTCGATCCAGCCGAGGTGGTTGAGGATGAGATAGACCGGCACGAGCAGGATCTGCCCCGGCACCATCAGCGTGCCGATGATCAGTGCGAAGACGTATTTTTTCCCCGGGAGGGTCAGCCGCGCCAGCGCGTACGCGGCCAGTGAATCGACCGTCAGCACGAGCAGCGTCACCGACGTCGACACCACGACGCTGTTGCGAAGCCAGCGGAAGATGGGGATCTCCTCCGGCGTCGACAGGACGTACGCGAAGTTGTCGTGGATCCCCTTGGCCGGGTTCTGCGGGAGGATCGACTCGAGCTTGATGATCTCGGCGTCAGGCTTGAGCGACGTGACATACACGAGCACCACGGGCAGCACGAACACCACCGCGGCAAGCGCGACGAGCGCTTCAATTCCGGCTCGTTGATACCAGCGTTCACGCATCTTCCTGAAGCCTCAAACAAGCATGAAATCATTAGCCACCGATGGGGCACCGATGTACACCGATGAATGAATTGACCCGTAATCGTCGTTTATCGGTGCCCCATTGGTGGCTCATTCTGGTCTTCGTTATTTCTCCCGCATCAAGCGGAACTGGATCACCGAAAACGCCGCGATCAGCAGGAAAAGCAGCCAGCTCATGGCCGCGCCATAGCCGAGGCGGTAGTTGTTGAACGAAGTTTCGTAGATGTACATCATCAGCACGAGCGTCGAGCGCTCGGGGCCACCCTGAGTCATGATGAACGGCTGGCCGAAAACCTGGAATGCGCCGATCACGTTGAGCACGACCGCCAGCAGCAGCACGGGCTTGAGCATGGGCAGCGTGATGTAAATAGTGCCGCGCCAGCCGGTCGCGCCGTCGAGGGCGCCGGCTTCGTAGTAGGCGTCGGGGATCTGGCGGATGCCCGCGAGCAGGATCACGAGCGGCCCGCCGACGGTCCACCACAGCGTCATCAGCACGATCGAGGGCATGGCCCAGTCGCGGTCCGTCAGCCAGGGCGCTTTGAAGCCGAAGTTGTCGAGAATGGCGTTGAGCAGCCCGAACTCGGTGTTGTAAAGCCAGCGCCACACCAGCCCGGCGACGGTGATGGTGATCATCATGGGGAGAAAAACCATCAGCCGGTACACGTGCTGCCTGCGATCGGGGATGGTGCTGATCGCCAGCGCCAGCGCCAGCGCGAGGAGGATCGTCAGCGGGGAGGTCATGCCGACGAACCGGAGGGTCGCCCACAGCGCGGTCCAGAAGCGCTGGTCGGCAAATGCTTCGCGGTAGTTCGCCAGCCCGATGAACGTCGGCGGGTCGGGGGAGAGCATTTCGTACTGCATGAAGCTCAACCATAACCCGTAGACAAGCGGCAGCAGCAGGAAGACGCCGAAGAGCAGGAGGTACGGCGCGAGGAAGAGGTAACCGGTGAAATCGGCGCGGGCACGGCACGGCGAGACATCGTCCGCCGGCGTAACGCGCGGGGGCAGCGGCTGGGGATTGCGTGCGGTGGTCGGTGCTCCGGTTCCCAGCGTCATTGCGCACCGCCCATCACGTCACGCCACAGATCCTGCCGCGCGTAGCGGTCGATGACCGGCTGCACGATCTGGTCGGCCGCCTGTAGCGCGGCCTGGGCCGATTTCGTGCCGCGCAGCGCCAGCTCGATCGCGTCGTCAAACGCGCGGAGGTACTCGAAAACATACGGCGCGGGCGGCAGGTACGCGACGTACGGGATCTGCTTCGCGAACTGGTTCTGTGCATACATCGCGCGGAATCGGTCGGTGTCGCGCAAACTCTGCCGCACGGGTACTTGCCCACCCTCGGCCCAGTCGAGGCTGTTGTCGGAGAGGAACTTGATGAACCGTTTGGCGGCGTCGAGCTGCCGGCCGTCCAGGTCGTTGCGCATGACGAGGCTGTGCGATTCGCCCCACGTTGCCCGCTGCGACCCCAGCAGCGGCAGCGGCGCGGCGCCCCAATCAAGCCCGGCCTGCTTGCGGACGTCCGGCAATACGTAGATCCCCTCGAACGCGATTCCCACGTGCCCCTGCATAAACATGACCCAGGAGTCCGCGCTCTGCGGCCCCGGCACGAGCCCCTGGCGCACGAGGTCCGAACCCCACGCGAGCGCTTGGACGTTCTGTGGCGCTGCGAACGTCGCGCGCGTCAGCGTGGAGTTGAACAACTGCCCGCCGAACTGGCGGAGGATGGCGTAGAGGTTTGTCCGCTGCCAGGTGTAGACGAATCCCCACGTCGTGTCGCGCGAGCTGGCGCCGGGCTTCGGTTTCAAACGATGGAGCACGTCGAGAAACTCACCGCGAGTCGTCGGCGGCTTTGCGGCGCCGCTGTTGTCGACGAAGCCGACGGATTTCAGCAGCGTGCGGTTGTAGTACATTCCCAGCGGGTGCACATCGAGCGGCACGCCCCAGTACGTGCCGCCCTGCTGCATCGCATTGAGGATGTTGGGGTCAAAGTCGGAGGGGTCGAGCTGGTCGGCCCTGGGGCCGAACAGATCGTCGGCCTTGCGGACGAATCCCGCGCCGACGAACCGGCGCAGCGCGTAACGGTGCGTGATGAACACTTCGGGCGCCCGCCCGCCCAGTCCGGCGACGAACAGCTTGTTGTAGTATGTCGACCAGTGCATGCGCTGCATGACGACGTTCACATCGGGATGTTGCGCGTTGAACTTGCGGACGAGACCGAGCATCGTTCGTCCGTCGGGGCCGCTGAACATGTTCCAGAAGCGCAGCGTGACGCCGCCGCCGGACGCGCCGTCGCGGTCGCATCCCGGCAGCGCCAGCGACGATGCCGCCCCCACCGCGGCCGCGAGGAACGCGCGCCGCGGGATCGACTCTTCGGCTGTGGAGGTTGGCTCCGCCGACGCCATGCCGCTATATGTATCGCATTCGGCCCGATTCGCGAAAGGATGGGGACGAACATCGGCCTCCCTTTTTCGTTTCTCTTGATGCAATGAAAAAACAGACAGGAAAGAGTTCGTCGTCCAACGGCAAGCGCCCCGCCCCGCCCGCGCGCATCGTCCCAGTCGGCCTCACGCAGATGACCTGCTCCGAGGACTTCAGGAAGAATCTCGCCAAGCAGTCGCGCCTCATCGAGCAGGCCGCCAAGCAGGGTGCGAAGGTGATCTGCACGCAGGAGTTGTTCGGCAGCCAGTACTTCTGCCAGGTCGAGGACCACCGGTTCTTCAAGCTGGCTGAGGCAATCCCCGGTCCGAGCACCGATGCGTTCACCAAGCTGGCAAAGAAGCACAAGGTCGTCATCATCGCGTCACTCTTCGAGAAGCGCGCCGACGGTCTCTATCACAACACGGCCGTCGTCATCGACGCCGACGGGGAGGTTCTGGGCATCTACCGCAAGATGCACATCCCCGACGACCCGCTCTACTACGAGAAGTTTTATTTCACCCCGGGCGACGCCTGCGGCGAGCGAGGGGGCTTCCGCACGTGGGACACCGCGTACGCGAAGATCGGGGTGCTGATCTGCTGGGACCAGTGGTTTCCCGAAGCCGCCCGTCTTACCGCCCTCCAGGGCGCGCAGATCCTCTTCTATCCCACCGCCATCGGCTGGCACCCCGCCGAGAAGGCTGAGTACGGCAAAGCCCAGCACGACAGTTGGGAACTCATGCAGCGCAGCCACGCCGTCGCCAACGGGTGCTATGTGTGCGCACCAAACCGAATCGGGATTGAAAAGGTTATGGGCGCGGACGGCAAGCCCGTCAGCGAGGACGGCATTCAGTTCTGGGGCCAGTCCTTCGTCGCCTCCCCGAACGGGCAGGTCATCCGCCGCGCGTCGGTCGACACCGAAGAGGTGATCGTCGTCCCCTGCGACCTCGACAAAGTCGAGTTCAGCCGCACGCATTGGCCGTTCCTGCGGGATCGCCGGATCGATGCGTACGGGAACATGACGAAGCGGTTTGTGGATGCAACGTGATGGTACAATCTTGGTGAAGAGGATTGAATGACCGAAGAAGAAGTCGTTTCCGAATTGGAGAAGGATCCGTTTCAGCCCTTCCGCTTCCACATGGTGAGCGGGAAGGTATTTGACGTGCTCGCGCCGAACGTCGCACACCCCTTACGTCATTCGCTGCTCATTCTGCGCAACCCGGTCCTGGGAACGACCCGGGCGGAGGGTTACGACGTCATTTCGTACGCCAACATCGAACGGATCGAGGAACTTGACTTCGGTCGATCCGCGAAAAAGCGGAAGCGCGCTTAGCTGTCACGCCTCATGCAAAAGCTAAAGATCCTCGACAAGATCCCCGCACAGTTCGGCTATAGCTTCCCCCCGGAGTGGGCGCCGCACACCGGCACCTGGTTCAGTTGGCCGCGGCCGGAAGGGATTTCATTTCCCGGCAAATATCACACCGTGCCGGAGAACCTCGCGCGCATCATGTGCGAGATTCAGTCGCGCGAGCAGGTGCACATCAACATCCCCAACGAGAACTGGGAGCACATCGTCCGCCGGCAGCTCAAGGAGCACGGTTGCCCGACGAAGAACGTGTTCTTCCATCAGATCAAAACCAATGAGAGCTGGTGCCGCGACCACGGCCCCGCGTTCGTGCTCAAGCCGAAAAAAAACAGGGACGGGAGCTATTTTTCGTCCGGGAGAAAAAACAGGGACGGGAGCTATTTTTCATCCGCTGCGATCGTGGATTGGGGTTTCAACGCCTGGGGCGGGAAGTATCCGCCGTACGATGACGACGACGCCGTGCCCACGCGAATCGCGGCGGAGCTGAAACTGCCGGTGTTCTATCCACGTGGCACGGGCGACTCGCCGGTGTCTTCCCGGGATAAACTACACGGGCGGCTCGCCCGTGCCACATCCACGGTCGTGATGGAAGGCGGCGCGGTTGACTTCAACGGCGCGGGCACGATCCTCACCACCACCGACTGCCTGCTCAACAAAAACCGCAACCCCCACCTCTCGAAGCAGCAGATCGAGCAGTATCTGAAGGACTACTACGGCCAAACACACATCGCCTGGCTCACCGGCGGCATTGCAGGCGACGACACCGACGGCCACATCGACGACCTCGCCCGCTTCATCAGCCCCACGCAAATCGTCATCGCCATCGAGGACGACCCGAAGGACGCGAATTACAAGGTGTTGAAGTCCGCGCGCAAACAGCTCGACAAGCTCCGCGACCAGGCCGGCCGACCGTTCGCGATCATCGAAATTCCCATGCCCCGCCCCGTCACCCACGACGGCCAGCGGTTGCCGGCGACGTACGTCAACTTCTACTTCATCAACGGCGCCCTGCTCGTGCCGACGTACCGCGACAAAAAGAACGACCGCAAGGCGATCGAAATCCTCCAATCCCACCTGCCGAAGCATAAAGTGATCGGCGTCGATTGCACGGAGCTGATCTGGGGGCTTGGCGCCATCCACTGCCTGACACAGCAGCAGCCGAAGTGGTGACCGCGGCGGCGTATCGTGAGGCCCTTGAGCGGCCGCGGCCGGCACCGGCGCGAGTCTCGACGATTAGCCGACTTTATTTCTCTCGGCGGACGATTCGCCGGTGACGGAGCGAAGCCAACGGCGCCGTGGCGAGGGTGGGCATCGCCGGCGCCGAGAGCGTATCATGCAGTCGTGGAACTCTTCGCCGAATCCCGCAGGAAAAACCTGGACCGTGTCGCCCCGCTGCCCGTGCGGATGCGACCGCGGTCGCTCGACGAATTCGTCGGTCAACTGCACTTCCTCGGTCCCGGCAAGCTGCTCCGGCGAATGCTCGAGGCCGACCGGCTCACGAGCGTCATCTTCTACGGCCCGCCCGGGACCGGCAAAACCACCCTCGCCCAGCTCATCGCGATTTACACGAAAAGTCATTTCGAGCAGGTCAACGCCGCCGCCGTCGGGGTGAAGGAGGTGCGGAAGATCCTCGACGACGCCAAGGAGCGGCTGGGGAACACCGGCCAGCGCAGCGTTTTGTTTCTCGATGAAATTCATCGCTTCAACCGCGCCCAGCAGGACATCCTCCTGCCCGACGTCGAGGCGGGGTTGGTTCTGCTCGTCGGCGCGACGACGGAGAATCCGTTCTTCGCGGTGAATTCCCCGCTGATCAGCCGAAGTCAGATTTTTCAATTCGCGCCGATCAGTGAGGAGGATATCCGTACGCTGATCCGCCGCGCGGTTGCGGACGGGGAGCGGGGGTTTGGCAAGATCCCCATCAAGATCGATGACCAGGCCATCGACCTGTGGGCGACGAAATCCGACGGCGACGCGCGGCGGGCGCTGATGGCGCTGGAGGTGGCGGTGCTGTCGATGCGGAAGGAGGGTTGGGGGGTGGGGGTTGGGGGGTGTGGAAATTCGGGGCGGGCAACCGGGGCGGGGGCGGGGGTTTCCGCCTCGGCGGGACCCCGAACCCCAAACCCGGGACCCGTCAGTCAAAACACCCGCGACGTGGCCGA
>JBBSLV010000239.1:0-6503 GCA_038233535.1 Tepidisphaerales bacterium
CGCGCAAGGTGGTCATCGCGCTCGTCGAAGACGGCGGGCAGGGCGGGCCGGTGGTGACGCTGACGGCGGGGGCGGGGAATGGCATCGTCGCCGACGACGATGGGGGGACGTGGGCGGGGGTGAGTGGGGTGGCGTTGCCGTTTCTATAGCGCGGTAGGCCAAACGTTCCAGGGACCGAGACACCGAGTCGGACGGAACCAAGAACCAAGACGCCAAGAACCAAACAAGAACCGAAGAACCGAAGGACCGAAGGGGAAAACAAAGACGATTGAGTTGGTTTGGAGCTTTCCGCGTTTTCTTCACTTGGAACTTGTTTGGTTCTTGGCGTCTTGGTTCTTCGCTTCCGACGCAGACCGCTTGCGCGTGAAACCGAGGACTCTTCATGCACTCGATTACCGCAACCTCCACCGCGACGCCGGCGAGCCCTGTTTGTGCGGCACGGTCTGCCATAACGTCTGGCTTGTACGGGTGATCGCGTCAACTCAGGCATCGCTTTGCGAAGCCGCGCTCGCGGATGCCGCAGCCGATCTGACTACTCTCTGCGATGCCTGCCCTGGTCCGCTTCTCTGGCACCGCCTTTGCCCTTGCGACCCAAGTGCGGTATGGGGTTGATCCGAACAGGATCGGCGCCGCACTCTCCTCGCGCAGGGGGGCGGCACATCGGACCAACGACAAAAGGAACAGCAATGAGAGTCTGGCCAGGGCGACCTTACGCATTGGGCGCGACGTGGGATGGCGCCGGCGTCAACTTCGCGCTGTTTTCCGAGCACGCCACCCAGGTGGAACTGTGTCTTTTTGACTCCGCCGACGCCACGCGCGAATCGCAGCGGATTCGGTTGCCGGAGCACACTGACATGGTGTGGCACGGCTACTTCCCGGATATGGAGCCGGGGCAGTTGTATGGATACCGCGTGCATGGGCCTTACGAGCCGGGGAAGGGTCATCGGTTTAATTCGAACAAGGTCGTGCTGGATCCGTACGCCAAGGCGATTGGGCGGGACGTACGGTGGGACGATGCGCTGTTCGCATACGAGGTGGGGAAGGACGACCTGTCGTTCGACGGTCGCGACAGCGCGCCGTTTGCGCCGCTGGCGGCGGTGGTCGACACGGCGTTCACGTGGGGCGACGACCGCCCGCCGCGCATCCCGTGGCACAAGACGCTCATTTACGAAGCGCACGTGAAGGGGCTGACGATGCGCCACCCGGACGTCCCCGAGAACCGCCGCGGGACGTACAGCGGCGTGGCCAGCGATGCGGTCATCAAGCACTTGCAGGGGTTGGGCGTGACGGCGATCGAGCTGCTGCCCGTTCACTATCATCTGGACGACCGGAACCTGCTCGAGCAGGGGCTGACGAATTACTGGGGCTACAACACGCTCAACTACTTCGCGCCGCACACGGAGTACGCTTCGAAGGCGTCGCCGCACAAGAGCATGTCGGAGTTCAAGTCGATGGTTCGCACGCTGCACTCGGCGGGCATCGAGGTGATCCTCGACGTGGTCTACAACCACACCGCCGAGGGCAACCGCAATGGCCCGACGCTCTCATGGCGCGGGATCGACAACGTCCACTACTACCGGCTGACCGAGAAGGACAAGCGGTTTTACAAGGACTACACGGGCACGGGCAATACGCTGAACATGACCAGCCCCCGCGTGCTCCAACTGATCATGGACAGCTTGCGGTACTGGGTGACGGAGATGCACGTCGACGGGTTCCGCTTCGACCTGGCCGCCACGCTGGCGCGCGAGCTGCACGCGGTGGATCGGCTGGGGGCGTTCTTCGACATCATCCACCAGGATCCGATCATCTCGCAGGTGAAGCTGATCACCGAGCCGTGGGACATCGGGGAGGGGGGGTATCAGGTGGGCAACTTCCCCGTGCTGTGGACGGAGTGGAACGGCAAGTATCGCGACACGGTGCGGCGCTTCTGGAAGGGGCACGGGGGCACAGCCGGCGAGCTTGCCACACGCCTCACCGGCAGCAGCGATCTCTACGAAGGCGACGGCCGGCGCCCGTACGCGTCGATCAACTTCATCACGGCCCACGACGGGTTCACGCTTCAGGATCTCGTCAGCTACGACCACAAGCACAACGAGGCCAACGGGGAGGACAACCGCGACGGCGCCGACGACAACGATTCGTGGAACCACGGCGTCGAGGGACCGACCGACGATCCGGACGTCAACAGCCTGCGTGAGCGGCAGAAGCGAAACTTCTTCGCCACGCTCCTGTTCTCCGAAGGCGTGCCCATGATTTACGGGGGGGACGAGCTCAGTCGCACGAAGCACGGCAACAACAACACCTACTGCCAGGACAACGAACGGGTGTGGCAGGATTGGGATCTGAGCGACACGCGCAAGCGCCAGTTCCTCGAGTTCTGCCGGCGGTGCATCCGCATCTGGCAGGAGCAGCCGGTGCTCCAGCGGCGCAAGTTCTTCCAAGGCCGCGCGATCCGCGGGTCGGACATCAAGGACATCACGTTCTTCGACCCGGCCGGCGCGGAGATGAATGACGACACGTGGAACGCCGACCACACCCGCGCAATCGGCATGCGCCTGGCGGGCGATTTGATGAACGAGGTCGATGAGCACGGCGACCCCATTCGCGGCGACACGCTCATGCTGATGCTCAACGCGCATTGGGAGGAGACCCCGTTCAAGCTCCCCGATGTGCCCGAGGGCACGGTTTGGGAGACCCTGATCGACACGCGCAACCCTGACGCGCCCGTGCGGACGTTTGGCGCGGGGGAGTGGTATCCGCTGTTCGGGAGGTCGGTGGCGCTGCTGCGGACGCGCCCGCCGCAGGAGGCGGAAACCATAACGACGCCCGCGCAGCTCGATGCGCTGCGCAAGGAGGCGAGCCGCGCGAATCGGCCGCACACCCATGACGTCCCATGACGGTCCCCAGCCGGCGTCGCTGCCCGCGCTCCCGGAGTCCACGTATCGGCTTCAGTTCCACGCCGGCTTCACATTTCGCGAAGCGACGAAGATCGTCGATTATCTCTGGGAGCTCGGCGTCACGCACGCCTACGCCTCCCCGTACCTCGCGGCGCGGCAGGGCAGCACGCACGGGTACGACGTGATCGACCCATCGCGCCTGAACCGGGAGGTCGGCACGCCGGCGGACTTCGACGCGTGGGTCGACGCGATGAAATGCCGGGGGATGAGCCACCTCCTCGACACCGTGCCGAACCACATGGGCATCGGGACGAACGAAAATGCGTGGTGGAACGACGTGCTCGAGCACGGGCAAGCGTCGAAATACGCGCACCACTTCGACATCGCGTGGGAGGCTTCGCAGCGACCGTCGATGCACCACAAGGTGCTCCTGCCCGTGCTCGGCGCGCCGTATGGAGAAGCGCTGGAGAAGGGAGAGCTCAAGCTGGCGTACGAAAGCGGGATGTACACGGTCCACTACTACGGCCGGCGGTTCCCGATCGATCCGGCCACCGCGCCGCCGAACGATCCCGCCGCGATGGTGGCGTCGTACAACGGTTCGCCCGATCTGCTGGACGACCTGCTCCGTCGGCAGCACTACCGGTTGTGCCACTGGCGGAATGCGTCCGACGAGATCAACTACCGCCGGTTCTTCGACATCAACGACCTGGCCGCGCTGCGCATGGAGCGGGAGGAGGTGTTCGACGACGTGCACCGGTTCACGTTCGAGCTGCTGCGCGACGGGAAGGTGGCGGGGCTGCGCATCGATCACCCGGATGGGCTGTACGACCCGAAGGAATACTTCGAGCGCCTCCAGCGCCGTTACGCGCATGAGATGGGGCTGGAGGAGCAGCGCGAGACCGGGCGCCCGCTCTACGTTCTGGCCGAGAAGATCCTCGCGATCGACGAGCCGCTGCCAGAGAGTTGGGGTTGTCACGGCACGAGCGGGTACGACTTTCTCATCATGGCCAATGGGCTGTTCGTCGATGGTGCGTCGGCTGAATCGTTCACGAGGATCTACGCCGACTGGATCGGGAATGAAATCAACTTCGATGATCTCGTCTACGAAAAAAAGCGGCTGATTCTGGAAATCTCGCTGGCCAGTGAATTAAACATGCTGGCCCACCAGCTCGACCGGCTGGCGCAGCGAAACCGGCGCACGCGCGACTTCACCTTCGCCGCTCTGCACGCGGCGCTGCGCGAGATCATCAGTTGCTTTCCCGTCTACCGCTCGTACGTGACGGCCGCGGGCGTGAGCGACACGGACGTGCGCCACACGGAGCGGGCCGTCCGGCGCGCGATCCGGCGGAACCCCAAGACCGACCCGTCCGTGTTCCGGTACGTCGCCGACGTGGTTCTGCTCCGCTCACCGCTGGGCGACGATCCCGCCGCCGTGCATTTTGCGGGGAAGTTCCAGCAGCTTACGTCTCCGACGACGGCCAAGGGCATCGAGGACACCGCCTTCTACATATACAACCGGCTGGTCAGCCTCAACGAAGTCGGCGGCGAGCCGCAGCGCTTCGGCACGTCGCCGGACGCGATGCACGAATATCTCGCCGAGCGACAAAAGCTCTGGCCGCACGCGCTGTCGGCGATGTCGACGCACGACACGAAGCGGAGCGAGGACGTGCGGGCGCGGATCAACGTGCTGTCGGAAATCCCTGACCAGTGGCGGCAGCACGTCACGCGCTGGGGCGAGATCAACGGTCCGCACCGGCGCGATCTCGACGGCCGGCCCGCGCCGAGCCGCAACGATGAATACCTGCTCTACCAGACGCTGATCGGCGCCTGGCCAATTGACGCGCGCGCCGTGGACGAGACGTTCATCGCGCGCATTCAGACCTACATGACCAAGGCGGTGCGCGAAGCGAAGGTGTTCACGAGCTGGACAAGCCCCCACAAAGCGTACGAGAGCGCGATCACGGACTTCATCGCGGGGATCCTTTCCCACCAGCCATTTCTCGACGACTTCCTTCCGTTCCAGGCGAAGGTCGCGCGGTTCGGGCTGGTCAATTCGTTGGCGCAGACACTGCTGCGCCTGGCAGCGCCGGGCGTGCCCGACACATATCAGGGCCAGGAGCTGTGGGACTTCTCGCTCGTCGATCCGGACAACCGCCGGCCCGTTGACTACGAACAGCGCCGGCGGATGCTCGACGCGCTGCGCGAGCACGCGGACGCGCGCGAGATGCTCGAGCACATCACCGACGGCCGGGCGAAGCTGTTCGTCACCTGGCGAGCGCTGTCGCTCCGCCGGGAGCATCCGGGCTTGTTCACGGCCGGTGCATACGAGCCGCTTGCGGCGACGGGCGACCAGGCGGCGCACGTGTTCGCCTTCGCCCGCCGAGATGGGAACCAGGCCGCGGTGGCGATCATCCCGCGCCTGCCGGCGACGCTCATCAACGGTTGGGAAAACACGACCCTCACGTTGCCGCCGGGCAGGTGGCGCAACGCCTTCACCGGCGCGACGGTCGAAGCGGACGGCGATCCTGTTTCCGTCTCCATCGTTCTCGACGGCTTCCCGATTGCGCTGTTAATGCCGGCGTAGAGCAGTTGCCTCCACTGCTCAGGTCAACGACAGCACGGCGCCGTTCACGCCTCCTTCAACGGTGTCTTGGGCTTCAGAATCACCGCCCCCAGCGGGGGCAGCTTGAGCGTCAGCGAGCGCGGCCAGTGATAGTGCGGCAGGGGCGACGCCTCGATCGCGCCGAGGTTGCCCTGCCCGCTGCCCCAGTAGCTCGTCGCGTCGCTGTTGAGGATTTCCCGCCAGGTGCCGCCCGTCGGCACGCCGATGCGGTAGTTCTCGCGCACCACGGGGGTGTAGTTCACCGCGATCAGCAGCACGTCTTCGGGGCGCCGGCCCCTGCGCATGAACGTGGCGATGCTCTGTTCGTTGTTGTTCGCATCGACCCAGTCGAACCCGAACGGTTCGCAGTCGCCCTCGTGCAGCGCCGGCTCACTGCGATAGAGACGATTGAGGTCATCGACGAGCTGCTGCACCCCCTTGTGCGACGGCCAGTCGAGCAGATCCCAGTCGAGGCTGGCGTCGTGGTTCCATTCGCTCCACTGGCCGAACTCGCATCCCATGAACAGGAGCTTCTTGCCCGGCTGCGTCCACTGGTTGACCAGCAGCAGCCGGAGGTTGGCGAACTTCTGCCACGTGTCGCCGGGCATGCGGGTGAGCAGCGAGCCTTTCAGATGCACCACCTCGTCATGCGACAAAGGCAGCACGTAGTTCTCCGCGTACTGGTACACGCCGCGGAACGTGAGCAGGTTGTGGTGGTAGCGGCGGTGGATCGCGTCATTTTTGAAATAGCGGAGCGTGTCGTTCATCCACCCCATGTCCCACTTGTAACCAAACCCCAGCCCCCCGACGTAGGTTGGCCGCGACACCATCGGCCACGCGGTCGACTCTTCGGCGATCGTGTGCACGCCGGGAAATTGCACGTACACGTCGTGGTTCAACTGGCGGAGGAAGTTGATCGCCTCGATGTTCTCGCGCCCGCCGAACTCGTTGGGGATCCACTCCCCGTGCTTGCGGCCATAATCGAGGTAGAGCATCGACGC
>JBBSLV010000240.1:0-6495 GCA_038233535.1 Tepidisphaerales bacterium
ACTTCATCGCGCACGGACCGCTCGTGAAAAACGACGTGTCGCTCACGCTCGTGATGCTCCTGCTGATGGTCGCGGTCTGGCGCGCGGGCCGGCGGCTGACCGTGTGGAACGGTCTGGCGATCGGGCTGCTCTGCGGCGCGGGATTGAACGTGAAGTTTTCGGCGCTGCTGCTCGGGCCGATGGTGCTCGTCCTGCTGCTGATCCGCGCGTGGATGGTGCGGCCGTGGGTGGTGATCGGGCGCGAACTGCACGCGCGATCGCGAAAGATCCTGGCTGCGCTGGTGGTGTGCGCCTTGGCGTTCGTCATCAGCTTTGTCAGCATCTGGGCGACGTACGGCTTCCGCTACGCGCCGACGCCGGATCCGAACCTCCTGCTCAACACGCGAAACATCATCGAATTCCTTGCGACCAACGAGCTGAAGGAGCAGCACCCCGACCGCGAGCTGACGGCCGAGGATTTCCGCAACTGGCGGCCCGGGCCATTCTCGCGCGCCGTGCTGTGGCTCGAGCGCAACCGGCTGCTTCCGCAAGCGTGGCTGAACGGGCTGCTCTACACGCAGCAAAGCGCCGTGCTGCGCAAGACGTACTTGCTCGGGGAATTCTCCATGACGGGGTGGTGGTACTACTTCCCGGTGACGATGCTCGTGAAGTCGCCGCTGGCGCTGCTCGCTGCCGTGGCCGGCGCGATCGCGATCGGCGTGATGGCGTGGCGGCGCGAACGGCTGACGCTTTTGCGCGAGCACGGGTGGACGATCGCGTGCTTCGCCGTGCCCGTGGGGCTGTACCTGCTGGCGTCGATGACGTCGAACCTCAACCTAGGCGTCCGCCACGTCCTCCCGGTCTACCCGTTCGTCTTCGTCGCCATCGGCGCGGCAGCGGCGTATGGTTGGCGGATCAAACCGAAGCTCGCGAAGCGCACGGGCATCGTGCTCGTGACGCTGCTGGGCGTCGAAACGCTGTCGGCGTTCCCCAATTACATCGCGTTCTTCAACGCCGCCGCCGGGTCGTCGCGGGGGGGGATTCACATCCTCGGCGATTCCAACCTCGACTGGGGACAGGATCTCAAGCTCCTCGCCCAGTGGCAGCAGGACAACCCCGGCGTCGACCTGTCGCTCGCCTACTTCGGCATGGCCGACCCCGCGTACTACGGCGTGACCTACCGCAACCTCCGCGGCGGGTACTTCCTCGGCCCGCCGTTCGAGCCGCCGCGCGCGCCCGGCGTCGTCGCCGTCAGCGCGACCCATCTTCAGGGCGTCTACCTCGAAGACGACCTCCGCCGGCTCTACACCGGCATCGGGCAGGAATTGCAACCCATCGAAGTGCTCGGCGGGACGATCTACCTCTACGACGCGATGGACGTGCTGCAACTCGCGGCGAGGCAGCGTGGGGATGTGGGGTGAGGGGATGCCTAACGAAGACATGCTTTTCATCCCCTCATCCCCTCATCTGCCCCTGCATCGATGCGATGAGCAACACGACCGCCAGGATCGCCACGATCAGCAGTCCGATCTTCACCCAGCTGTACGGGCGCTCGCCCTGCACTTCGCCGGTTCTCGCGTTCACCAGGAAGCGGAACGTGTGGTCGTGGAAACGGTAAGCGCTGATCCACACCGGCAGCAGCGTGTGCTTGAACGTCACGCCGGCGTAGCGCGTGTCCATCGAGTCGATGCGCTGACGGTCCCCGCCGATGTCCCTGCGGATGAGCATCGCGATGTGATCGGCCATGATCGTCTTGGCGACCTCGAATCCCTGCGGGAGGTCGATCTGATAGCTTTCGGCCTGGAAGCCGCTGAGGTACGCGTCCTGGTAGGGGAGGAGGTTCTTCAAATCCCACGGCTCGAGCGCTTCGGCGTAGCCTTTGGGCAATGAGTGGCTGGCGAGGACGAGCACGTCGTCGAAGTGGTTGTAAACGGTCCCGCTCGCGTACGACCAGCGCGTGCGGCGCACCTGGCGCGTGCGGCGTTGGGTGCGCCCGTTGATGCGGACGGTGTAGCTTTGGGTGACGTAGTAGTCGTCGCCGCGCTGGCCGGTGTAGCGGGTGGTGGTGTCGGAGTCGTACGTCCAGCAGGGCATGTAGACGCCGTTGATGTCCGACCGCTGGGCGCGTTTCTTCAGCGCGTTGGGCGCGAACCAGCGGGAACCGATCCACTCCTTGAACAGTTGGCCGGCCTGCTTGTGGGTGATGTGGAAGGGGAGGACCGCCTTGGGCTTGATCAGCCGGCGGCTCATCGCCTGCGCGACGATCGCGCTGCCGCAGAACGGGCAGCGGGCGGCGGTGACGTTGGGTTTGAGCGTCGTCTCGGCGCCGCAGGTGTTGCAGCGCACGGCGAGGGTCTCGACAAGCTCCTCGGGTGGGATCGTTTGCAGCGCATGCGCGAAATCCAGCTCCTCGACGCGCGCGTCCGCGGGCGCGGTGATCTCGTTGGTCGTGCCGCAGTACGGGCAAACGAGCGACAACGTCCCCGGCTCGAACTGAAGGTTCGCGCCGCAGTTCTTGCAGGGGAATTGGCGATGGGTTGGTGGAGGTAAGGGTGCTTCCATCCCGACTTGCTGTTGGAGACGAGTTCAACGCAGAGACCGCAAAGATCGCAGAGACCGCAGAGAAGAAGATCCATTCACTTGTTTCTTGTCTTCTTTGCGGTCTTTGCGATCTCAGCGATCTTCGCGTCAATCCGACCGCGTCCACGCGCTACGGAAGCGACGGCGGAATCGAGTCCACCAGTGACTTCAACTCCGGCACGTCTCCCGCGCGGGTCCACTGCGCCATGCCTTGGCGCCAGACGAGCGTGTCGCGCGTGAGCTTCCCACCCAGCTCGTTCATGCTGAACGGACCCGACTGCTTTCCGCCCTCGGCGACAAAGAAGCTCGCGTTCGCTTGCTGAGGAATGGGCGGGGGCGCTGCGGCGGATGGCGCCGACTGCCCCGCCATTGCCTGGCCCATCTGGTTCGCCATCGCGAAGCCCGCGCCCAGCCCCGCGCCGGCGCCGGCAAGTCCGCCGGGGTTGTTCGCCGCGTCGCCGATGGCCGTGCCCGTCTGGTACTGAACGTACTTGTGCAGGTCACCGATGACGCCCATGCTCGTGCGCTTGTCCAGCGCTTTCTCAACCTCCGGCGGAAGCGAGATGTTCTCGACCATCAGCGCCACGATCTGCAACCCGAACGGCTCGAAGTCCGGTGCAATCCGCTCGGTCAGAAACTTCCCCAGCTCGTCGTAGTTGCTCGCCAGATCCAGCACGGGAATCCTGCTCTCTCCCAGCACGTCGGCGAAGCGGGCGGTGACCATGTCGCGGACCTGGTTGCCGATCTCCTCGACGGTGAATCGGTGATCCGTGCCGACGACCTGCTTGAGGAACGTCGCCGGGTCGGACACCTTGATCGCGAAGCTGCCGAACGCGCGCAGACGTGTCGGGCCGAACTCCGGGTCGCGCAGCATGATCGGATTCTTCGTGCCCCATTTGCGCTCGGTGAACACGCGCGTGGAGACGAAGTAGACCTCGGCCTTGAACGGGCTTTCAAACCCGTGCTTCCAACCCTTGAGCGTGGACAGGATCGGCAGGTTCTGCGTGGAGAGCGTATAGGTGCCGGGGAACTGGAAAAGGTCCGTGAGCGACCCTTCGTTGATGAACGCCGCCACCTGCGACTCGCGGACGATGAGCCGCGCGCCGTTTTTGATCTCGTTGTTGTGGCGCGGGAAGCGCCAGACCATCGTGTCGCGCGTGTCGTCGATCCATTCGACGATGTCGATCAGTTCGCCGGTGAGTTTGTCCCATAAGGCCATGTCAGTTTCCTCCAGGGGCGCGATGGTAACGTGAAGCCGCGGGCGCGGGCGTTATAAATCGCAGGAACGTTTCGTGCCGCCAAGCCGCGTACTTCGCGGTCAAATTTCTCTGTGTTTCCGGCATTGCAGCGTGACTCATCTCTGTGCCTCGATCTCCGTCAGTGCCTCTTCCGTAACCGCCTTTGGGCGCATGACGAAGAACAGGACCGCGATGATCGCCAGCAGCACGCCGGCGATGATCTGCGGCCTGCGCCCGACGCTGCCGTCGAGCAGGCGGGCGACGACGAGGGCGCCGTTCACCACAATGCCCAGCGCCGGCACGATCACCGGCACCTCGAAGCGCCCCTTCGCCTCGCCGGGTCGCAGCTTCAGCACGATCAGGGCGCCGTTGACGATCGTGAAGCAGCACAGCAGCAGGAGCCCGGTGGCCGCGCCGAGGTCCGCCACCTGCCCGGACTGCGCGAGGATGACAACCACGACGAGCAGCACGCCGATCGCCACGTGCGGCGTCCGACGCCTCGCGTGCACGCGCCCGAGAGCGCTTGGCAGCATCCCCTGGCGGGACATGCCGTACAGCAGGCGCGAGCCCATGATGTAGTTAATGAGCACCGTGTTGGCGACGGCGAACATGGTAATGGCCTTGAATACCCAGCGCGGCAGCCACGGCGCCGCGACCGCCGTGATCGATTCAATCGGCGCCGACGCGAGGAACAGCGTCGTGAAGTCCACGACCGACACGGCCGTGATGGCCGTGCCGATGTAGATCAGCGCGACGACGCCCAGCGCGATGACGATGCCCCACGGCATGGTCCGCTCGGGCTCCTTCACTTCCTCGGAGATATTGAGCATGTCCTCGAACCCGACGAACGCGAAGAACGTGAGCACCGACGCACTCAGCAGCGGCCCCACGCCCAGCCCCGTGCGCACAACCTCGGCCGTGGTCGCGTCGCCGGTGGTCACCGCCCGCAGCGTTGTCGCCGAGAACAGGTCCACGTTGCCCCAGTAGCGCATCCCGACCGCGATGACGAACAGCAGCCCCCCGACCTCGATGGCCGTGCAGAGGAGATTCGTCCACATCGACTCGCGGATGCCCCAGAAGTTCACGAACGTCATGAACAATAGGAACAGCACGATCAGCAGCCACAGCGGCAAGCCGGTGAAGTCGTGCAGATTTGCCGAAAAAACGCGCGTGCTCGTCGCCATGCTGGTCAGCCCCGACGCGGTGATGGCCAGCCCGACAACGTACGACAGAAACGCGATGTGGAAGGCGCGATGCGTCACGTACGCCGCCCCCGCGGCGCGGGGGTAGCGGCTGGCGATGTTCGCGTACGACAGCCCCGTCAGCATCGCCGCGATCATCGATACGACAAACGCCAGCCAGACGGCGTTGCCCATCTGCCCGGCGGCCTTGCCGACCGTGCCGTAGATCCCGCTTCCCACCATGTCGCCCACGCCGTACACGACGAGCGAGAACAGCCCCATCCTGCGGAGCAGCGCGTGCTGCGGGGGACGGCTGTCCGGGAGCGTGGGCCCTGAGAGCGGAAGATTCGATGTGGGTTGCGTCACGCGGTAGAGTCTCTTGCGGCGCATCTGATCACGCAAGACGGCGCGGAGAACCAATTCATGGCTCGCAGCGGATTCTGGATACGCGCAGCGGCGACGGGGATCGACGCGATCGTTTTTCTCGTCTTCGTCGCGACCATCGGAGTGACGGCATTGGTTCTGGAAGCGCGGGGAGAACTGACCGAGGCAAAGCAGCGCGGATTCGAGGCGCTGCTGCTCGTGCTGTGGCTGGCCTACAGCAGCATGGAGGCGATGGTCGGCGCGACGGCGGGGAAGTTCGCCGCCGGGATCATTATCACGCTCCCCAACGGCGCTCCCGCGCCCCCGTGGACGCGGTTTCTTCGGTGGTCCACCAAGCAATTCGGCATTGGATTGATGCTGATCTGGGTCTTGAGCGATCAACCCCTGTTCTACGTCATCGGCGGCTTGGTGAACCTCGTGATCCTGATCGGTTGTCTCCGCGCGATGGGCGAAGAGAAGCTGACATGGCACGACCTGTGGGCGCATACGGCGGTTGTCCCGCGCGGGCGGGCAGCGCAGATGCGCGACGTGCGCGAAGAAGCGGTGGGATCACCGACGCCGACGTAGCGCGCGTGTATGACATACCCCGCGCCTGGCCACCTTCGTTTAGCCGCCCCGCTTACGGGAAGCGGTCTTTCGGGACTCGATCGGGGAGCGCCTCGCAAGCGAGGCGGCTAAACGGGATCACGCATTTGCACCGTTCCCGTCCACGTTCGTGAAATCCGTCACAACGTGCCTTGCATTCATTTTCGACCGCTTTTAGACTTCCGCGCTTTCATCGGCGGAGCCGGCGCCCGGGTGGGCGCTGTGCGCTTCGGGCCGATGTTTGTCGCCGCTTTTTCGTCGCGGTTGCCGGTTGAACATGTTCGGTCCCTCATTCGACATCGGCGCCGTTGCGCTTTGCCCGCTCGCTTCCGTGTCGTCCATCGTCGCGGCGGGGGTGCTGCCGCCCGTGCTGATTCTGGTGCTATGCGTCGTCGCCGGCGTCGGGACGATCCTGCTGCTGCCCGGCCGCCTGGAAGCAAGCTTCCGCAGGATCGGGGGGGTGGTGATTCTCGCGGCGGCGCTGATTCTTGTGGCGCTGCTCGTCCGCGTCGCCGGGATCCATGGCTGGTCGGATATCTACTTCTGGA
>JBBSLV010000241.1:0-6476 GCA_038233535.1 Tepidisphaerales bacterium
CACTACAGCGCTACGTCGTTCGTTGAACCGATCGTAGCCTCGATCGCTTCGCCGCGTTGTTGCGGGCCTGGTGGTATCGGATGACGGTCGCGACGTGCTCAAACTCCGGCGATTCCCGGCGACGGCGCAGCCACCGCCGGCAGACGGCGTTGAGGGCGCGGGCGGTCTGCTCCATCGTCAGGTCCGGATTTTTCCCCCCGGAGCCGAGTGGTTTGCTCGGCGACGAACAGCATCACGGCTCCGCACAGGATCATGTGTCTGAGCAACCCCTGGTAACTTCTGCCCTCGAAGTGTCCGAATCCGATCTCGGTCTTGACCAGCCGGAAGGCGTGCTCGACGCTCCACCGGCAGAACGCGACCTTGAGCAACGTCATGAGCTTCGTCTTCGGCGGCGCGTTGGACACGAAGTATTTCACCTCGCCGGTCTCACGGTTCTTCGCGACGATCAGCCAGTGGGTGCGGTCGGCAACCGGCTTGCCGAAGGCTTCGCCTCCCGTGCCGTCGCGCGACAGGTGGACCTGTGCGGCCTTGACCTGCCATGTCTGCGGCCCGAGCGTTTGGCGTTTGAGGTGGACGGTCTGCCACGCTTGACCGCGGAACGGCTTGCAGTTCAGGACCTTCTCGACCCGCCTGGCGGCGAAGGGGCGCTGCAGCGAGTGGTACTTGGGCATCGCGGGCCAGCACATGAAGTTTTTGGGCACCTCGCAGACGTAGTTCTGCCCGCGCTGTTCGAGTTGGAAGAGGAACTCGGGTTTGCCGCCGTACCACTCATCGAACGTGAGCCAGTCGAAGCGGACGCCGTTGGCAACCGCGCGATCGAACTGCTCCAGGGCGATCAGCCACTTGGAGCGATAGGTGATGTCCTCGGGAATGCCGGCCGCTTTGCAGCGTTCGCGGTCAAGGTCCCACGACTGCTCGGGGATGAACAGGTCCGAGTCGAGCATCGCCAGGAACCTGCCGTACTGGACGGCCAGGTGAACGGTCACGATGCAGTTCTCGATCTTGCCTCGGGTGCCGCAGTACTGCCGCTGCACGCCGGGCGTCTTGTCCCCCTTCTTGGCGACCGACGTCTCGTCGATCAGCCCGACGACGCCCAGCTCGTCGACGTCAGCGTCCTTCTGTCCGGGCGCCGGCAGATGTTCAAGGGCGATGCGTCGCTGGGTGGCGGCAAGCAGCGCGTCGTGGTCCCAGACGTGATCGGTGAGGAACAGTTGCAGCGTCCGCACCGCGCACCCGCCGGCCAGGGCGATCGGCTCGACGCTCTTGCGGGCCAGGTCGCTGATGAGCCCGCGGCAATAGGTGCCCAGGTGAGCGAACGATTCACGCCGGGGAAAGCACCGGCGAAACGACGAAAGAAACCCCGTAAACGCCGGCCCCAGGCCAGCAATCTGCTCCGCAGTCATCGGCGTGTGACCTCCATGTCAGATGGAGGCATTACCAACGAAAGGCAGCGGCGTTAAGCTAACGTTGCGCTGTAGTGTTAAATCACCGCATCACCGCATCACCGTAACACGTTTCACCTGCTCGGGATAGTGGCGCCAACGCGCGACAAGCCCCGAAACGTGGCCAGTGAAAGCTCTCGCCATACGCCACCTCCATCGTGCGGAAACTCTCGTTGTCAACATCGCGCACTACTTGATGAACAGCATCTCCCGGTACGTCGGCAGCGGCCAGAGGTCGTCGGCGACGAGGGTCTCGAGCTTGTCAGCCGTGATGCGCAGCGCATTGAGGGCGGGGAACACGTCGTTGCGCATGTGCTTCGCGTGTTCGTAGGGTGAGCCGTCGACGTGGTGCGCGTGCGCCTTCTCCAGGGCTCCGATGCCCCTGGTCAGGTCGTTGATCGCCGCCGTGAGCTGCGTGAGCACGTCGGTGTTCCCGCTCACGCCCGCGCCCTTCAAAGCCATGACGTTCTGCGCCAGCTCGGTCTGGTAGCGGACCGCGGCGGGAAGGATCTGGCTCTTCGCCATCATCAGGGCGGTGTTCGCCTCGATGTTGAGCGTCTTCACGTAAGCCTCGGAGAGGATGTTGAACCGGCTTTCGAGTTCCTTGGGGGTGTAGACCTTGTACTTGGCGAACAAGTCGAGCGTGTCCTTGCGCGTGATGATGGGCAGGGCGTCGACGGTATTTTTCAGGTTGGGCAGGCCACGTTTTTCGGCCTCGGCGTGCCACGCTTCGGCGTAGCCGTTGCCGTTGAAGATGACCTTCTTGCTCTCCTTGACGATGGTCGGAAGCAGCTCCTGAATCGCTGTCGGGAGATCCTTGCCGCCTTTGACATCGGCTTCGAGCTTGGTCGCCATGTAGTCGAGCGACTCGGCCACGATCGTGTTCAGCACGGTGTTGGCGCCGGCGATGTTGGCGCTGGAGCCGACGGCGCGGAACTCAAACTTATTGCCCGTAAAGGCGAAGGGCGAGGTGCGGTTGCGATCGCCGGCCTCCTTGGGCAGCGGGGGGAGGACATCGACGCCGGTCTCGAAAAGCCCGCCCTGCTTCGACGACTTGGCGCCGCCTATTTCGATCTGCTCGAACACGTCGTTGAGCTGCTCGCCCAGGAAGATCGAGATGATTGCCGGCGGGGCTTCATTGGCGCCCAGCCGGTGATCGTTGTGGGCCGACGCGATCGAGAGGCGCAGAATCTCGCTGTACTTCGCGACGGCGCGGATGACGGCGGTCGTGTAGACGAGGAACTGCGCGTTGTCGTGCGGGTTGTCACCGGGGTTGAGCAGGTTTTCGCCGTTGTCGGTTGACATCGACCAGTTGTTGTGCTTCCCGCTGCCGTTGATCCCGGCGAACGGCTTTTCGTGAAGGAGGCAGACAAGCCCGTAATGGTCGGCCGTCTTGCGGAGGATTTCCATCACCAGGTTCTGGTGGTCGGTCGCGAGGTTGCTGTTCTCGAAGATGGGGGCGATTTCGTATTGGCTGGGCGCGACTTCGTTGTGGCGCGTGCGCACCGGCACGCCAAGCTTGAACAGCTCCGCCTCGACCTCGCCCATGCACGCAAGGACGCGCTCGGGGATCGAGCCGAAATACTGGTCTTCCAGCTCCTGACCCTTGGGCGGAGGGGTGCCGAAGAGGGTCCGGCCGCAGGTGATCAGGTCGGGGCGGCTGTAGTAAAAGACCTTGTCGATCAGGAAGTATTCCTGCTCGGCGCCGACGGTGGTGAAGATGCGGACGGCGTCGTTGTTGCCGAACAGCCGGAGCACGCGCAGAGCCTGCGTGGAGAGCGCGTCCATCGAGCGGAGCAGGGGGGTCTTCTTGTCCAGCGCTTCGCCGGTCCAGCTCAGGAATGCGGTGGGGATGACCAGCGTCGAGCCGTTGGGGTTCTCCATGACGTAGGCGGGGCTGGTCGGATCCCAGGCGGTGTATCCGCGGGCTTCGAAGGTCGCGCGGAGCCCGCCGGAGGGGAAGGAGCTGGCGTCGGGTTCGCCCTTGATCAGTTCCTTGCCGCTGAACTCCGCGATCGCGCCCCCGCCTTCGACGGGGGCGATGAAGCTGTCGTGCTTCTCGGCCGTGATGCCGGTCATCGGCTGGAACAGGTGGGTGAAGTGAGTCGCGCCTTTCTCGATCGCCCAATCCTTCATCGCGCTGGCGATGGCGTCGGCGGCGTTGGGGTCGAGCTTCTCGCCCAGCTTCACGGTGCGCTGGAGCGCCTTGTAGACCGGTTTGGGGAGCCGGGCCTTCTGAATTTCCTCGTTGAAGACGTTGACCC
Source organism: Tepidisphaerales bacterium (assembly GCA_038233535.1). GTDB lineage: Bacteria > Planctomycetota > Phycisphaerae > Tepidisphaerales > Tepidisphaeraceae > DASYWJ01. Next base: position 3,707 of record JBBSLV010000241.1, read on the forward strand.
CGAACAGGTCTTTCACGTGGGTCTTCTTGAAATCGACCCGGTTCAGTTGATGCTTGGCACACGCGATCGAGCGGATCGCCTCCTGGCGAACGGTGGACATTGCGGGACTCCTGAAGAATGTAGCGGACACGGGCGAACCACCGGTCGGGTGGCACGCGCGAGGGAGGGAACAGTCGCGAATGATTCCGACTTGGCTCCTGCCCGTCAAGAATGTGCGCGGATCGCGCCCTCTCCTCTCGCCGGGAGTCCCATAGCAAAGTCCGTGCAAGGCGCTGAAACCGAGCATTTCGCCTGTTGACTGCGCAGGCGATGTGCAATTTCAGGGGGATGGGTCCAATGCCGCTTAAAGGTTGCGCAGATGTCAATTCGGCTAACGAAGAAGCCCGAAGCCGCGCCGCAGGAATTGGGTTCGTTTCGCATTTTTCCTGTGTCATGGGAGGGTCATGGGAAGGGCCCCGCCCGCTAAAGCGGGGCTCGCCAAGCGGTGGGTTCGTTCCGTCACTTTGTGAGAGGGAGCGGGCGCCGTAAGCGGGGCGCGCCGTGGCTCGCACAAGGATTCGTCGGACGTAAGTCGTTGTCGGACCGTGTCCAACGCGCTCTTCCACGCGAATTGGGTTCGTTTCGCATTTCCGTGGATGACGGCACGTCCCAACACACTTTCCCACTTTCAGGCATTATTCGATTGTCAAAGAATCCCTTCGCTTGCAGCTTCGTGGATCGACACTTGTTTGTCCGCGAAGCTGCGCGCGGAAGGGACGCGCATCCCTGCACTCGACTCGCCTTCTTCCACACCCCGGTTTTGCGCGGTTGCGTCGACAATCGCGCACGACCGCGCTCGTCTCCCCCGAAAAACAAAGGGAAAATTTCCGGATCCTCGTAACTCCCGTTGCGCGACTGTGACCTAAATCGCGCACGCCCAGCCTTGCCACGGCGAGTGACAAGCAACTTTGTGTCGGATGGGCGCTGATGAGAGGTGACAATCCCCGGGCTCCGCTGCGCTAAGCCCCGGGACGTAGCGCAGCGAAGTTCGGGGATTCCGCCGACTGCTGCCTCACCCGAATTATTCACCGCAGAGACACAGAGGACGCGGAGAAAACAAGGCATGACGTGGAGTTAACTTCACTTTCCGGATCGTCGCTCGAAGTACAGGTTGCGCAGCCCACAGTTCTTGTTTCCATCGTTTTCTCTGCGCTCTCCGCGCCTCTGCGGTGAATCTTGAATCATTCGGGCTAAAGTGCCAGGCGCCCAAGCCATTGTGGTTTTTGCGTTTTCCCCAGCGAAAGACTACGTTTGATCCCCCATGCGCTGCCCGTTTTGCGACGCCGACAAGGAAAGCCTCAAAGTGATCGACTCCCGCACCTGCGAGGGCGGGCGGTCGATCCGCCGGCGCCGGGAGTGCATGCACTGCGACAAACGATTCACCACCTACGAACGCATCGAAGACACCGTCAAGCTGACCGTCGTCAAAAAGGACGGCCGGCGCATGCCGTGGGACCGTTTGAAGATCGTCACCGGCTTGGAACGGGCGTGCTTCAAGCGTCCCGTGCCCGAGAGCGAACTGCTGCGCATCGTCGACGAAGTCGAAGAAGAAATCGTCAAAACCCACGACCGGGAAGTGCCCTCGACGGTGGTCGGGGCGTTGGTCACCGATCGGTTGCGGCGGGTCGACCAGGTCGCGTATGTCCGCTTCGCCAGCGTGTACAAACAATTCAAAACGCTGGAAGAGCTGGTGGACGAAGCCAAGCTTGTCCTTGATGCCCGACGGTTTGAAGACCCGGATCAGGGTAAGCTGTTCATCGAGCCGACCCCCAACGGCAACGGCGTCGCCCGGGCGGGCGGTGGAGAAGAAAATCCGAAGCGGAGGGCGGGGCGATCCAGGCGAGTGGTGGAGCCGCCGCTTCCTGCCGCTGAAGGACAATGACGGGTATCCTGTTGTTGGACGTCAGTATTCCAGCCAACCGCAAGATGTTGTTTATCTTCACGCGAACCCTGCCGAGCGCCCGATAACACTGGAGGCATCCGCCATGCAACCTAGCGCCCCACACCCGCGTCGTACCGACCTCCGTTGCATTCCGACCGTCGTCCTTGCCTGCTGCGCGTTGGCCTTCGGGCTCGCGCTGGCGCCGGGCTGTAGCCGCAAGGTGAATTACAAGGCCCCGGTCACGCGTTACCCGACGCTGCCGGAGAAGCAGGTCGATCCCTTCCTTCAGGGCACGCTCTTCGAGCGCACCGAGCTGGCGAACATCGAGCCGTACCTGGTGTCGGGGTACGGGTTGGTCGCGAATCTGGACAACACCGGGGGAAGCGAGGCGCCGATGGCCGTCCGCAACTACATGATCAAGCAGATGCAGCAGCACAAGTTCGGGAGTTCACTGCAGCCGGGCTTCGAGAACGTTTCGCCGTCCCGCGTGCTGTCGGACCCGAAGTTCGCCGTCGTGCGCGTCGACGGATTCATGCCCCCGGGCATCCGCGAAGGCGAGTATTTCGACGTCAACGTCTCGGCCTTGCCCGAGAGCAGCACCACCAGCCTGGCGCGCGGCGACCTGTATCGCACGGACCTTCGAACCAACGGCGCGAGCTCGTCGAACCCCGGGGGCTCGGTCAACGTCTGGGCGCGCACGCAGGGCCCGGTCTTCGTCAATCCGGGTTACGCGATGGACAAAAACCGCGCCGGCGGCGCCACCCCCGCACGGCGCAGCCTGCGCCGCGGCATCGTGATGGACGGGGGGCACGCGATGACCAGCCGTCCGATCGTCCTGCGCTTGCTCCA
>JBBSLV010000242.1:0-6449 GCA_038233535.1 Tepidisphaerales bacterium
CGCGATCAGAAGCCTCACGCGCAACTCTCCTTTGCCGAGCGCCGTGACGCCTTTATCGTGGACGCCTTTATCGTGTCGGTCGGTCGCTGACCGATCCTAGAACTCGCGCGAAACAGGGTCAACCGGCAATTGACGCCGATCGCCCCGTCCCCGCAACGCGGCGACCGCTCCCTATTTTTTTGCCCCTATTTTTCCGAAGGCGCGACTCGCAGGTGACGGAACGAAGCCAACGCGGGAACGGGATGGGGACAGCCTGGCAGCGTTGACCGTGCGGATTATCGGAACGTATATTTCGGTCTTCGACGCACCGACGCACCCTTTCTGACCGATACAACCCAAATGACCAATCGTCGAATGACCCGCACCCTGTTCGCCGCCCTCGGCGGTCTGACGTTGTCTGCGCTTCTCGTCGTGGGATGCTCGCGCGGCGGCGGCGGTTCCACGGAGTCTTCGTCGACCCCGCCCCGCGCTGTCGAAGGATACGTCCAAGCCGTTTATGCCCAGCAGCGCGGGGACACCGACGCCGCCATACGCGCGCTGGAAAACGCAACCCAGGCCAACCCCGATCTCACCATGGCCCGCGGCATGCTCGGCGACCTGTATCGCGCCGAAGGCGAGTACGAAAAGGCGACCGAGCAGTACGAGGCCATGGTCCGCCTCGACCGGTACACCGCGCTGAACCACTACAAGCTCGGCGTCAGCTATCAGTTCCTCCAGCGCTTGCGCGACGCCGCCGGCGCGTATCAGCGCGCCATCGAGCTGGACCCGATGGACGCGGACGCGCACATGAACGTCGGCCTTGTGTATCTCGCGATGGGGCAGTTGGACGACGCCGTCCGCTTCGCGGAAAAGGCGACGCTGCTCGACCCGACCTCCGCCGTCGCGTTCTCGAACCTGGGGGTGGTGTTGGAGGCCACGGGCGATTTCGCGCGGGCCGAGAGCGCGTATCGTCGGTCAGTTGATCTGGACTCGACGCAGGTCGAGACGCTGCTGAACCTGGGGTCGAACCTGATCCGCCAGGGCAAGACAGCCGACGCCGTGAGCATCATGGAGCGCGTGCTCCAGACGTCCGACACCCCGGCGACCCGCAAGCGCTACGGCGACGCCCTGGCCCGCGCCGGGGAGTACGACGAGGCGGTGAAGCAGTACGAGGCTGCGATTGAAAAGGATCCGCGCTACTACCCCGCGATGAACGAGATCGGGTGGGTGAGAATCGCCGAATATCGCAAGGGGCTGGAGCTGGAAGATGAGAAGCGGGAGACGGCGCTGGGGATGTGGCGCAAGAGCCTGGAGATGAACCAAAACCAGCCTCGCGTCAAGACGGCGATTCAGGATTGGGATGAGACGGGGCTGTTCGCGAACTGAAGGTTCAGCGTCCGTCTCACCGCCGGTGGCGATCCACGTCATCCCGAGGGAGCCTTGACTTTATGCGTAGGCACGGGTTTTCAACCCGTGTCTCCGTACTGAAAACACGGGTTGAAAACCCGTGCTACGAACAAATCCGGAAACGCCCAGGATGACGTGCTGATGCGATCGAAGTCGGATGACCTGCGGGTACTCTGGTCAGACGACGACCTCGTCGCCGTGACGAAGCCCGCGGGGTTGGCCACGATTCCCGGGCGGGCGGAGACGGACAGCGTGCTCGAGCGGCTTGCCGCGCAGCTCGGGTTGCCGCACACGGGCACGTCCGACCCGCGCGTTCGCGTCGTGCACCGGCTCGACAAGGACACGAGCGGCGTGCTGCTCTTCGCGAAGAACATCGCCGCACAACGCCACCTCTCGCACCAGTTTCAGAACAACACGATCGAGAAGGAATATATCGCGCTGGTGAACGGCCGGCCTGGCGAGCGCGAAGGCGACATCGACGCCCCGCTCGCGCCGCACCCGTCGTCGCCCCAGCGCATGACCGTCTCCAGGCAAGGCCGACCGGCGCGGACGCTATGGCGCGTCGAGGAAACCTTCCGCGATTTCGCCCTGCTGCGATGTTTTCCGAAAACCGGCAAGACGCACCAGATCCGCGTGCACCTGAAGCACGCCGGCCTGCCGCTGGCGGTCGACCCGCTCTACAACCCCCCGCCGCCGGGGACCGCGCCCGGCGTCCGCCTCAGCCAGTTCAAGCGCGGCTACCGCCCCACCCGCGGCGAGGAGGAGCGCCCGCTGATCGAGCGGCTCACCCTGCATGCGCACCGGCTGACGTTCACCAACTTGAACGGCGAGAACGTGACAATCGAGGCGGAGCTGCCGAAGGATTTCCGCGCGCTGCTCAACCAGCTCCGCCGGCATTCACGGCGGTAGTCAGCCGGAGGGGTCTGCCCTCAAAGAAGCCTTAGCCTGTCATGATCGCACTCAGATCGCGTCCGTTTGCAGGGGCGATACAACGCGGTACGCTATCGCGGGGCGTGTGTGGGAGGATCGATGCCGCTTCACCGATGGTCCGATCGCGTCGTCGTCGTTCACCTGGCCGATGATCCGACGTTCACCGAAGATCTGCTGGCATTCGACGCCTCGATCGGCGGCGACGTCGTGCTCGACTTCGCCGCCGTCGAGCACGTCAACTCGTCGAACCTCGGCCGGTTGCTCAAACTCCGCAAGCAGGCGCAGTCGGAGAAGGCCCGGCTTGTCCTCTGCGGGTTGAACACGGAAATCTGGGGCACGTTCCTGATGACCAGCCTCGATTGCCTGTTCGAGTTCAGCGACAACGTCCCGACGGCGCTGGCGACACTTCAGATGGGAAGCACGAAATCCTAAGCGCCAAAGGAAGAAAGCTCCAAACCGGAAATTTCCCGTTTGGAGCTTTCTTCCTTGATTGCGTGCTTGTTTCGGATTCCTGCTTCGTGCTTCGCGCTTTGTAACACTACAGGTGCGCGGCGACCTTCATGCGAAGCAGGAGCAGCGCGGCCGACAACTGGGGATCGCTGGTGAGAGGATCCTTCTTGTCGCCCGTCGCGATGGTGTCCTTCACCACGTCCCGCACCGCCGGGGCGACGTCGTTCAGCTTGCGCTGTTCGCCTTCGGCCGGGGCGCTGTGGGCTTCGCGGAGGACGTCCAGCTCCTGCCGCGCTTCGATGGCCGCCTTCATTTGCTCCGGCGTCATCTCAATCGTCAGGTGCGGGTCGACGCCCCACTCGGTCGAGTTCTCCTGACGGTGGATGTTCTTGCCCTTGGGCAGATAGTAGTGGCTGGTCGTGAGCTTCAGGTAAGCCGAGCGGGCGGCCAGCGGGAAGAGCATCTGGACCGAGCCTTTGCCGAACGTGCGCTCCCCGACGATGTAAGCGCGGTCGGAGTCCTTGAGCGCGCCGGCGACGATCTCGCTGGCGCTGGCCGAGTATTGGTTGACGAGCACGACGATGGGCTTGTCGAACTCCGCGTCGTCGCGGCGCGCTTTGGCTTCGGTGGGGCTGTTGGGGGTTTCGCGGTCGGCCCGGGTGGAGACGATGACGCCGCCGTCGAGGAACTTATCGGTGACTTCCGTCGCCGCCTGGAGCAGCCCCCCGGGGTTGTAGCGCAAATCGAGGATGAGGCCCTGCGCGCCTTGGCGGGTCATATCGGAGATCGCGCGGTCGAGCTCTTCACCGGTGGTCTTGGTGAAGTTGGTCATGCGGATGTACCCGATCTTCTGCTGCGGGTCGACGAAATAGTCCCACCCGCCGCCCGGACGGTGCAGCCAGCCCTTGATGCTGGCGACCTTGATCGTCTTGCGCTCGATCGTGTGGTCCCTGACGGTCGCGTCGGGGCTGCGGACGGTGAGGACGACCGTTGTGCCGCTGGGGCCCGTGATCGTCTTCACCGCCTGGTTCAGGCTGATGCCCTTGGCGTTTTTGCTGTTGATATGGGTGATGATGTCGCCCGCGGCAATGCCGGCCTTGTACGCGGGGCTGTCCTCGAGCGGGCTGGCGACCTTCAGGCTGCCGTCCTCGTCGAGCTGGATCTGGATGCCCACGCCGCTGAATTCGCCCTGCGTCGCCTTGGCAAACTCCTCCATGTCGTACGGCCAGATCATGCTGCTGAACGGGTCAAGCCCGGCGAACGCGCCGTCGGCGAACTCGCTGACGAGCACTTCCTCGGGCAGTTGGATCGTGTCGTCGTTGATGCGCCGGAGTTTGAACAACACGCTGCTGAGCAGCGCGCTCTCGTTGTTGGCCGTCGCGGCGTCGACGATCCGCAGTTGGGCGGCGATGTCGGAGACGAACTGGTTGCGTTTTGCCTCATCGGCCAGACCGGGGAACGTCTGTTCCAGCCCGCGCGTTTCCGCGACGGTCTGCAACCCCTTGAGCCCCCCGATCATGAGGGTGCGGTAGTCGACCGGGCGGTAGTAGTTGGTCTTAGCGTCGACCAGCGCGTCCTTGAGCATCGGGATCTCGATGCCCCGGAGCGTTTCGCGCCAGTCGATGCGGAAGCTGTCCCCCGATTCGTCGGCCAGCGGCTTGGTCGTCGGCTGCGTCGCGGACTCGGGCTTCAGCAGCTTGTCGGCTGCGTCGCGATCCTTCAACTCGACGTCCTGGAGCTTCTTCAGCTCGACGGGGCTGTACAGGGCAATGAGCCGCAACCGTCGCGTCGAGAGCTTGAGCCGCTCCTTCCATTCGGGGTTGGCCGGCTCGATCGAGCCCAGGTCGGCGTAGAGGCGCAGCGAACGCAGCCACTGTTCGTTCGCGTCGGCCGTCTCCGCCATCTCGGTGCTGGACTTGATCAGGTCGTCAACCCACTTCTCATTGCGGAACTTCGTCTTGTCGTCCGCCAGCAGGTATGCGCGGGCGGCGGCGTCGATCGCGTACGTCGCCAGGTCGTTGTCGAGCAGCTTGTTTACGTCGGCGACGGCCTTGTCGTAGGACTTGTGTCTCTCGGCGGCGAAATCGCTGCGCTGCTTCTCGAACTGGTTGATCCAGCCGGCCATCTGCGCCACGAGCGGGTCGTGCATCGTGGCGGCGGCGCGACTGAGCAGATCGTTCGTCTGCGAGAACTTGCCTTGCAGAACCGAGTTGATCGCTTCGGTCTTGAGCTGCTGGACGGTCGCCAGCTCCTGCTTCTCCTGCGCGAACGCGCCGCGGTCGGCGACGAACGACAGCAGCAGGACGGGAACGAGGATCCAGCGGCGAACAGACTTGCTCATGGCGTACACCCTTCGCGCGGCAATGCCCCGCGTGTCGCGCAAACGGAACGCGACGGACGCTCGGCGGGACGATGCAGAATAATATGCCCGTGCGGGCGGGTCAAAAAGGCCCGCGGCACCATTTATTTCAACGTTGCCGGGAGTCACAGGTTCGTTTTGTTCCCCGGCGAGACGCGATCGCTTCCAATGGAGACCCAATCGCTTCTCCTGTAACATGCCCCGCGTCAACCAGAGTTGCGATTTCGACCGCATCCAATCCCCTATTTTCGGCAAGACCCACCCATGCCCACGATCCATCAACAGCTCGACGCCGCCTTCCGCCAGGCGATCACCGACGCCTTCGGCTTCGAGTCCGATCCCATGCTGTCCGTCTCTCAGAGCGACAAGTTCGGCGATTACCAGTCCAACGCCGCCATGGGGCTTGCCAAGCAGGTTGCCGAGCGAACGGGGCAGGCTTCGACAAGCGCAGCCCAAGGAAAGATCAACCCCCGCACGGTGGCCGAGCAGATCAAGGCGAAGCTGGACCTGGGCGAGATGGCGACGGAGGTCACCATCGCCGGGCCGGGGTTCCTGAACGTGCGGCTGAGCCCGCAGTGGCTCGGGCGGCAGATGGCAGCCCTCCGGTCTGACGAGCGGCTGGGCATTCCGAAGACGGAAAAGCCCGCGACCGTCGTCGTTGACTACTCCGGCGTGAACGTCGCCAAGCAGATGCACGTCGGCCATCTCCGCTCGACGAACATCGGGGACGCGATCGCGCGGATCCTGGAGTTGCAAGGCCAGCGGGTCGTCCGCCAGAACCACATCGGCGACTGGGGCACCCAGTTCGGGATGCTCATCGCGTTCCTGAAGTGGACGGGCCTGGGCGCCGACGCGCGCATCGAAGACCTGGAAGATTTCTATCGGCGCGCGAAACAGGAATTCGACGCCGACCCCGCGTTCGCCGAGGAAGCGCGGCAGACGGTGGTGCGGTTGCAGGCGGGCGGGGTCGAGGAGCTGGCGACATGGAAGCGCATCGTCGATGAGAGCCGCGCCCACTTCCAGCCGCTGTACGACCGCATGCACGTCAGCCTCGCCCGCGAGCACGAGCGCGGCGAGTCGTTTTACAACCCGATGCTTGCCGACGTCGTGAAGGAGCTGCGCGACAAGGGGTTGGCCGTCGAGAGTGAAGGCGCGATCGTCGTGTGGGTCGAGAAGTTCGAGACCCCCCTCATCATCCAGAAGCGCGACGGCGGGTACGGGTACGGCACGACGGACCTGGCCGCGATCCGCTACCGCACGGCGGAACTGGGCGCCCAGCGCCTCGCGTACGTCACCGATGCGCGGCAGCGTGAGCACTTCGCGA
>JBBSLV010000243.1:0-6434 GCA_038233535.1 Tepidisphaerales bacterium
CCCCGACAGCGGCGGCAATCCCGCCAGGCTGAGAGCCGCGATGAAAAACAGCGCCGCCAGCCACGGATCGCGCTTCAGCAGCCCGCCGAGGCGCTCCAGCTCATCCGTTCCGGCGTAGCGCTCGATCATCCCGCAGCACAGGAACAGCGTGCTCTTCACGATCATGTGCTGGATCATGTACAGCACCGTCGCCGCCAGCGCCAGCTCCGTGCCCAGCCCCACGCCGAGCACCATGTACCCGACCTGGCTGATGACGTGAATCGACAAAATGCGGCGGACGTTGTGGCTGGAAACCGCCCCGAGCACGCCGAGAAACATCGTCCCGCCCGCGCTGATGAGGATGATCGGCTGAACGAGCTCGCGCACGGCGGCGTCGGCGCCGAACATCATGAGGAACGTGCGGATCATGGTGTACACGCCGACCTTGGTGAGCAGCCCCGCGAAAAGCCCACCAATCGCGGGCGGCATCGTGGGGTATGCGTCGGGCAGCCAGTACCACAGCGGGAACGCCGCCGTCTTCGAGCCGAACACGATCAGCAGCAGCCCGATCGCCGGCAGCGCGCGGGGCGGGATCCGGCCGGTCATGGACAGGTGCGTGATTTCCGCCATGTTGAGCGTGCCCAGGTGTCCGTAGAGCAGCCCGCAACCGGTGACGAACAGCGTGCTGGAAATGAGGTTGAGCAGCACGTACTTGTACGACTCGCGCATCTGCAAGCTCGTCGTGCCGGCGCTCATGAGCACGTACGACGACATCAGCATGATCTCGAACGCGACAAAGAGGTTGAACAGATCGCCGGTGATGAACGCCCAGTTCACGCCGAGCAGCAGCAAGGGGTAGGTGGCGTGGAAGTACCCGCCTTCGAAGCGGTCAGGGAGTTGCGAGAGCGCGGAGAGGTACACGCCCAAGGTCACCGCGCCGGTGACGGCGAGCATGACGGCCGAGAGCACGTCGACCGCGACGGTGATGCCGAATGGCGCCGGCCAATTGCCCATCTGTGAGACGAGCACGCCGCCGACTTCGTTCGCGCCGCGATACACGGTGAACAGGGTCGCCAGCGCCAGCGCGAGGTTCGCCGCCAGCGCCAGCGTGCCGACGATGCGCTGCGCGCTGCGCCTGCGGTGCAGCGCGACGTTGAGCGCCCCGGTGAGCAGCGGGATCAGCGCGAAGAGGATGATCGCGTGTTGCCCGATCAACGTGACCTCTCAAACAGCGCCCGCTCGTGCATCGTCTGGTCGTACTCGTCGTGAATCGCGTCGCGCAGCGCGTCAATCTCCAGCGTCTTCGTCCGCCGCCAGATCAGCACGAGGAGGCTGAGCAAAAACGCCTGCACGGCGAAGCCGATGACGATGGCGGTGAGGATCAGCGCTTGGGGCAGCGGATCAACCTCGTCGCCGGTGATCAGACCGTCCGGGCCGAGGATGGGCGGCATTTTTCCCAGGGGCGAACGACTCACCGTAATAATCGTCAGGTTCGCGCCGTGGCCGAGCAGGAACACGCCCATGGCGATGCCCTTGAGCTCGCGCCCCGTGAGCAGGAAGATCGAGACGGCGAAGATCACGCCGACGGTGATGGCGAGGATCAGGCTCATGGCGTCGGGTTCCTTTCCAACTCGATCTCGCGCGACAGCGCGTCGATCATGCCAACGGTGACGCCGACGACGACGAGGAACACGCCGGCGTCAAACAGTGCTACGGTCGCCCAGTGGACTGTCTGGCCGCCGGGGAGCGGGAGGTAGCCGTTGTTGCTGGTCATGAACGGCAACCCCAGGAGCAGCGCCGCGGCGCCCGTGCCGGCGGCGAGGAAGAGGCCCGTGGCGATCAGCGTGCGCTCGCGCACGGGGAGCAGCCGGCGCAGCGCTTCGCCGCCGGCGCACATGCGGTACAGGATCAGCGCGACGGCCGCGACAAGCCCCCCGACGAACCCCCCGCCGGGCGTCTGGTGCCCCTTGAAGAAGATGAAGACGCTGACGAGCAGCGCCAGCGGCACGAGCAGCTTCGACGCCTGAAGCAGGATCGTCGTGGCCATGGGGAAGCTCGCATCGACTACTGGATGGACGTTCAGTTCCGCGCCCTGCCCCGCGGCTTCAGCTTCAATCGCGTGCGCCGCGCCGCGGTGACGGCGGAACAGCGTCCACACGCCCAGCGCCGCCAGCGCCAGCACGGTGATCTCGCCCAGCGTGTCGAAGCCGCGGAAGTCGACGAGGATCACGTTCACCACGTTCGCCCCGCCCCCGCCCTTGTGCAGTTGGACGTCGCCGCGCGGCGCGGGCGATCCGGCATGGGCGATGGCGTCGCGCGGATGCGTTCCGAAGCTGTCGGGATGGTCCGGGCCGCGATTGACGAGCCCGTCCTGATGCAGCAGGGTCGCACCCACGTCGATGGTGTCGCGGCCGACGTAGCTGTTGCGGAGGAAGTAGTCGCCCAGCGTGGCGATCGGCGCCATGTCGGCGCTTCCCACCACCCGCGGCGGGCGCTGCTCCGTCGAGGCGGCGAGCGACAGCAGACCCATCGTGACCCCCACGAGCACCGCGACGACCACCCGCGGCGCCAGGAGCAGCTGCGCGCGGAGCCTGGCCTCGGGCAGCAGCGCGAGCACGAGCAGAAAGAGAATCAGCGAGACGACCTCGATGCTGACCTGCGTCAGCGCCAGGTCGGGCGCGCGGTACACATAGAACAGCCCCGTCGCCGCCACCCCCGCCACGCCCAGCACGAGCACCCGCCCGGCGCGGTCGCGCACGAGCGGCATGAGCAGCGCCGCCGTGCACATCAGCCCCGCCAGCAAAATCCCCGGGAGTGCGGCGCGCGTGAGGATCGGCTCGTCGCCGAGTTGCACGTATCCCGGCACGCGCCGCACCGACCACCCGAACAGCGCCGCCACCGCCAGCGCGTATGCCAGCGCGTACGTGCGGAAATAGCCGCTCTGGAAGACGGAGAACACCGCCGCCCCCCCGTCCACGACGAGTTGGTAGAACGCGGGGAAGAGGCGCTCGTGGGCATCGCGGATGACGCTGCGAAAAATGGGCGCAAACCCGAGCAGCACGCCGAACGCGATCGCCGCCAGGCTCATGTACAGCGGCACGCCGGGGTGAGCGAACGCATCCCACGTCATGGGGAATTTCGCCGGGGCGTCGAAGGTATAGTTGAGGCTTTCGGGCCGCTCGAGCCACCCGAACAACCAGGCGTGGGCGCCGGGGACGATGCCGCAGATGAACTGAAACGCGACGAGGATCGCCGCGGGCGCCCAGAGCATCGTCCGCCAGAACCCGCGCTCGTAAACATCGACGTCGACGTCTTCGGCCGGCGGGCGTCCCTTCACAATGCCGTCATGGTGCGCCACGAACTGTGCCGGATGCTCCACCGCGGGCGGCACGCTCCTGTGGTGCGGCGCTTCTTCGGGCTTGTCGAGCAGGACGCGCGCGAACCGGACGAAGATCGCGACGTTGAAGGTTCCCGTCGCGACGCCCGCGACGATCAGCGCGTATACGGCGGCGTCCGGCAGCGCGCCGAACGCGTGGTGGATCTGGTAGAAGAAGAATTCCTTGGCCGTGAAGCTGAGCGTGAGCGGCATCGCCGCCAGCGCGTACGTCGCGGCGACCAGCAGCGCCGCCATGACCGCCTGATGCCCGCCGCGCCGGATCAGGCCGCGCATCATCGGAAGCTCGCGCGTGTGAATCACGTGCCCGATCGCACCGGCCAGAAGGAAAAGCGGCGCCTTGTACAGCGCGTGATTGAGAATCTGCGTCACGTCCCACAGCAGGTTCGGCTCCCCGCGATACGTCAGCCCGCCCAACCCGTACATCGTCATCAGCAGCCCGAGCTGCGAGACCGTGCTGTAGGCGAAGATCTGCTTCAGGTCGCTTTTGCGCAGCGCAACGTACGCGCCGAGCACCATGGTGATCGCGCCGATGGGAATGATCAGCTTCGGCCAGACCGACAGCGCCGCCAGCATCGGCCAGCACCGGCCGATGAGGTACACGCCGGCCTTGACCATCGTCGCCGAGTGCAGGTACGCGCTGACCGGCGTCGGCGCCGCCATTGCGCCGGGAAGCCAGAAATGCACCGGCCACTGCGCGCTCTTCGCCGCGGCGCCGACGAACACGAGCACGAACCCGCTGACGACGAACCCGTTCGCTTCAAACCGCCCGGCGTCGATTGATGCGCGCAGCTCGGAAAAGCTCCACGCGCTCGTCCCCATTCCCAGCAGCACGAACGCCGCCATCAGCGCCAGCCCGCCCGCGTTGGTGATCACGAACGCCTGGAGCGCATTCTTCACGGCCACGCGGTCGTCGCGCTCCCAGCCGATGAGCAGGAACGAGCTGATGCTCGTCAATTCCCAGAACAGCAGCAACAGGAGAAAGTTGTCCGACAGCACCAGCCCGAGCATCGCCGTCATGAACAGATGGAGGCTGGGGTAGAAGCGGTACAGCCCGTCATGGTCCGGGCCGAAGTACGCGCGGGCGTAGACCGCGACGAGCACGCCCACTGCCGCCACCAGCAGCGCGAAGAACAGCGCCAGCGCGTCGGCGTGGAAGTCGAGGTTGAGCTGGAAGGCCGGCAGCCAGGGAACGGGCGGGACATCCGCTTCCACGCCGGCGATGTTGATGAGCATCGCCAGCAGCACGAGCGACGCGACCGGCGCCAGAACGCACAGCAGCACGCGGACGGTCGTCGCGCGGCGCGGGAGCGCCAGCGTCGCGCCGCCGACCAGGGCGGGAATGCAGATCGCGAGGCTCAGGAGCAGGACGGGCGGCATTGGCGGACCACTGCGCGCCGATTCCAACGGCGCACCCTCACCACTAAGGAGGTGGTGGCCCGACCACCTCGAGTTGCCTGCGGGCTGTCACGCTGCACCAGGCCCGCACCCTTACGAGAGGCGGAAAGTATCGGCAGGACGGCGAGCGACGCAAGCCGCATTCGCGCACCGTGCCGCGAGGGTTCGGTTTCGGCGGGATCGAGGGCGGGTTAGAGGCGGGTTAGAAAATTGCGATGAAGACCATCACGACGAGGATCAGCGCCACCACGCCGATCGCCAGGCCGATGTACAACCCGACGTTCGTGTCGCGCTCGCTTACGGGCTTGTCGAACCCCCCGACGTGCGACCCTTCCCCGCGACGCGCACCCTCGACGACGTCCGGCTCCATGCCGGCATGCGACGGGCGGGGCGCGGCCTTCGGACCGGCCGACCCGGGCGCGAGCGACGCAGTGGTGTCCGCGTCGCGCTCGACGGGCGGAATGCCGATCTGATTTCTCATCGTGCGGCCCTCCGTTCAACCGATCCTGTCGCATCAACACAAAGGCCGCAACGCGTGGCCCGAGTCACCCTACGGCGCTACCGCACGAGCGCTATAGCACGAGCCATGCCAGCAGCAAGCCAAGGATCACCACCACGCCAAACGCCATGATCGACAGGAGCAGCCCGTTTCCTGAACCGATCTGCCCCTGCCCGTCAGCGGCAGCCTCGGCTTCGAGCTGCGCCCGCCTACGGTGGATGGTCCGTCCGGGCGGCGGCATACCGACCTGGTTCAACTTGGAGTTCTCCGGACTCATATAAACTATTTTATCGAGCCGGACAGGACGCGCGTACGTCGAATTTCACGATGCGGACATCCCCTGTTGGCGCGTCTGGCAACGCACGTCATGATACCCGGACACGGAGGACTCATGGACCCGGACGTCATCAGTGCAATCACCGGCGGAAGCGATCCGTCGCAGGCTCCCGCGCTCGACGGTAAAGTCACGATACAACTCCGCGTCGACGATTCCGGGCGGATAGAGGTCAATACCCCGCAAGGCGCCCGTGAGCTGACACTGAGGCCGCTGGCGGAGCTCTATGGCGCCGGGACGGGCCGCCCCACCATCGACCCCGAGGACGAACCGTTCATCCCGCTGTTCCTGGCGATCGAACAAACCATCGTCCGGGAAGACCAGAAGGGTCCGGCCCGACTCACCGACGGCGGAGTCGCGCTGACGCTGGACCGGTTGGCGATGAACCCCGAGGGCGATCCGGGCATTGATCCACTTGCCCGCCATCTGCAACTGGAGCTTCGGTTGCAGTTAAGCCTCAACGATTATTCGCGCCAGGAGGTGCGCGGGGCACTGCGCAAGATCGGCAAATCCGTCGTTCGCCATACCCGTCTCGCCGGGCCGCGCGGGTATCTCAGCTTCATCCGAGAGTACGTTGGCATGTGAGGCATTGATGAGCCAGCGGCACGTCGGCACGCTCCCGCCGCGGTACACCTTCATGCTCAACCCGCACGGGTTCGAGCGACTGAGTCGCTGCCCAAAATGCCGCAAGCCGACCTTTCCGCGCAAGTTCGCACTGCTGATCCACATCGAAGACTTCGGCGCGATGACGCTGGGCAAGACGTGTAAGTATTGCTCGAAATGCGAGATGATCATGTGCCACCAGGACGAACTGGAAGCGGAGTTAACGC
>JBBSLV010000244.1:0-6430 GCA_038233535.1 Tepidisphaerales bacterium
GATCAGCGGGATGATTTCCGACACGGCCTGACAGTGCGCGATCAGCCCGTCGTCGTCGGCCTTGGCCATCGCGCCGAGGCTGAGCAGGCCGGCGTGATAGCCGAGGTCGCGCAGGACGGTGGCCTCGCGCGTCGCCTGGGACGTCTGACCCGCGATGCCCCCGATGCGGACGAGCGGCACGCCGCGGTCGGTGTCGGCGCGGTCCATTTCCTCGGCGGCGAGCTTCAGCACCGGCTCATACAACCCGTGCCGCGGCTCGCGGATCTCGAACTGCGTCGTGTGAACCCCCACCGCCAACCCACCCGACCCCGCGGCGATGTAGTAACGCGACAGCGCCCGCTGACGGCGCTCGTCGAGCTTCCGCCGCGCGTTCAACGCGAGCGGATGAGCGGGAATGACCAGACCTTTTCGAAGTGTGTTGCGGAAGTCCATCGGCTTCGTCTTACCCCCTCGCCCGGTACTCCGGGAGAGGGCTGGGGTGAGGGTGGTTTTGAACGTCGGGCCGCTCTGGCATTCGGAATCACCCTCATCCTAACCTTCTCCCGGAGTACCGGGAGAAGGGACCAGAGTTCAGAATTTTCCGTCCCGGGCCTCGAAGTGCGTCGGCTTGCCGAGGGTCGCGCCGCCGGACATCACCCAGTCCGCGACCCATTTCAACTGCCGCTCCAGCGAGACGCGCGGACGGCCCGCGAGCCGATAGCCGAGCGCCGCGTTGTTCAGCAGCGCATCGGCCGCTTCCGTGCCGACGAACTTGACTGGTTTGCCCATGAGATGACCGTACGTCTCGCACACCTCGCGCACTTTGACAATCTCCGGCCCGGCCACGTTCAACAGCCGCGGCGGCGTGGTCAGGTGGTCGAACGCCGCCAGGGTCATCGCGTTGGCGTCGCCCTGCCAGATGACGTTGACGTGGCCCATCGCGACGTCAATTGTCTCGCCCGCCCAGACCTTCTTCGCGAGGTCGACGATGACGCCATAGCGCATTTCGCTGGCGTAATTCAGCCGGATGATCGCCATCGGGATCGACAGCGTCCGGCTGAAGTGCTCGAACATCCGCTCGCGACCGAGGCAGCTCATCGCATATTCGCCGACGGGATTGGGCAGATCCGTTTCCACCGATCCACCGCCCGCAACGGGCGTCAGCCCGTACACGTTGCCGGTGGAGAACGCGACGATGCGGCTTTTCGGGTAGCGGTTGCACACCATGCCGGGGAGGTATGTGTTCATCGCCCAGGTCAGCGCTTCCTTCCCCGTCGCGCCGAACTTCATGCCGGCCATGTAGAGGACGTTGGGCGCATCGGGCAGCTCATCGAGGGCGGCCTGGTCGAGCAGGTCGGCCTTGATCGTCTCTACGCCGTGCGAGCGGAGGCGTGCTTCCTCGTCGGCGTTGGAGAATCGCGACACGCCGATGACCCGGCGCTTCACCCCCGCGGCGTCGGATGCGCGCTTGGCCATGCGCGCCAGCGTCGGCCCCATCTTCCCGGCCACGCCCAGGACGAGCAGGTCGCCGGTCATGCTTTCCATCGCGCGCACGGCGGTGGGCGTGGGGTCGCTGAGCAGTTCGTCGAGGTGATCGACGCTCTCGATCCGGTCGGGGAATGTGGTGGCGGTTGCATTCATAAGTTCGTTGAACCGGAGTTGATCATAAACGTTGCCGCGTCGTGGAAGAACTTCCGCAGCGGGGGAATCGCCTCGGCAGGCAACTCCGCTTCAACCATCGCCGCCTCCATCAGCTCGACCCAGCGGTCGCGGCCGGCGCGGTCGATCTTGAACGGTCCGTGCCGCATGCGCAGCCGCGGGTGGCCGCGCTGCTGGGAGTAGATTTCAGGCCCGCCGAAGCGCTGGATAAGAAACCCGCGCAGCCGCTGCTCCGCGCCCGCCATATCGTGCGGCGGGTACATCGGCGAGAGAATGTCGTCCCCCGCCACGCGCCGGTAAAATGCCGCCACCAGCCGGCGAAAACCCTCGTCGCCGATTAACGCATGCACATGTGAATCGAGCAGGTCCATCAGGAAAGAGTGTACGCGCTCGCTACGGTTTCGGCTTCCACAGCGCCGCGTCGAGAATGGACCACAGGTGAATGATCCACCCCAGCCAGATGAACCACAGCAGGAACGCGAGCACGAACTGCACGGCCCCCATCATCACCCGCCCCTGCACGAGCTGCCCCAGCCCCGGAATGAAGAAGCTGCACACCGCCGCGATTACGTTTCCGGTCGAACCTTGTCCCGCCATGAAGTCCGCTCCTTTGCGCGGTCGGCGCAATCGCGCCCCGCGAGGTGAAACTGTACGCGTGAGTGAGGTGTGAGGAGCGTTAAAAAACGACGGCAAATGTTGAAAGCTCGACAGTCGGAAGGTCGGCTTCAGGTGAGCAGCGCCAGTCGTCCCGGGAATCGGAATGGTTGTTCCCGGCTGATCTCGATCCTCGCAAAGTCCGGGTGATTCGGATTCAATAATTGCCAAATGGCAGGATGCAAGCTGCGGATGGGACGTCACGCCACGTCCAACTGCCGCGCGAGGTAACACGACCATTCTCCCGGGTCGGTGCTGAAGTCGGCGACGTCGCCGCTGTAGGGGCGGCCGGTGCGGGTGTAGAGAGCCGCCGCGGCCGTTTCCGCGGGGAGGCCGCGAAGGTGGAGGCAGCGAATCAAATCGCCTAGTTCGGATCGTGTTGAACTGGCGATGACGGCGGCCGCCTCCACCTGGCGGGGCAACGGCGACGAGCGGTCGCGGATGATGTCGCGGGCGTTATCGAGCGTCATGTCTTTGCTCACGGGTATGAACGGAAACCGTCGGCGAGCGGCACGTTTAGGGCCGCGAGCGCCATTCTCATCATATCATGGGATATGGCGAAATCCCTCTTACTGCGATTCAGAACGGAGGTCCGGTAGAAGGCCTGAACCTCCCCTGCCACAATATTGATGCTGAACCCGAACGTGTCCTCAAGGTGGACGACGCCCGTTCGAACGAGGTCGCGATGTGACGCAAAACATCTGTCGAAAGGGTTCGTGCATGGACCCGACACGAACAGGCGAACGATTCCGGCGGACCAGTCGATGACACCGATGAAGATCGCATCAGCCGGCGCGCGAGTCAGGGCGTCGGCTGACGCGTCATCTAGTTGCAATCCCGAAGGCGAACTGACCAATCGCCACTCTCCCCGCTCACCGCCCGTCCTTCAGCATCCGCCGCAGCACCGTGTGCAGGATTCCGCCGTTGCGGTAGTACTCGATCTCGACCGGGGTATCGATGCGGCAGGTGGTGAGGAACTCGACGTCGTCGCCTTCCTTGTTCGTCACGCGGACCTTCACATCCTGCATGGGCCGCAGGTCGTCGCCGATCTCGATGGCGAACGTGCCGATGCCCGTCAATCCCAGAGTCGAGCGTTTCTGGCCGCGCTTGAACACGAGCGGGAGAACGCCCATGCCCACCAGGTTGCTGCGGTGAATGCGCTCGAAGCTCTCGGCGATGACCGCTTTGACGCCGAGGAGATACGTTCCCTTGGCGGCCCAGTCGCGCGAGCTGCCCATGCCGTAGTCCTTGCCGGCGAGGATGACGAGCGGGACGTTGGCCTGCTGATAGCGCTTGCTGGCGTCATGGATGCTGGTGATTTCGTCGCCAAAGTCGCCGGGGGCGCCGAGATAGCGGGTGAACCCGCCTTCGGTGCCGGGGGCGAGCAGATTGCGGAGGCGGATGTTGGCGAACGTGCCGCGGGTCATCACGCGGTCGTTGCCGCGGCGGCTGCCGTAGCTGTTGAAGTCCAGCGGCTGCACGCCGCGGTCCATCAGGAATTTACCGGCGGGCGAATCCTTCTTGATCGCGCCGGCGGGGGAGATGTGGTCGGTCGTCACGCTGTCGCCGACCATCACCAGCACGCGGGCACCGTTGATCGGCTGGATGGGGCGCGGCTCGGGCGAGAGGTCGGTAAAGAACGGCGGCTCCTGGATGTAGGTGCTGGCCTCCTCGAAGTTGAACAGTTCGCCGCCCTTGACGGGAATGCGGTTCCACTCCTCGTTGCCGTTGGCGACGTTGGCGTACTGGTGCTGGAACTGCTCGGGCTTGACCGCGGCGGCGATCGACGCGTTCACCTCCGCCTGCGTCGGCCAGATGTCCTTCAGGTAAACCTTTTCGCCCTTGTCGTTCCTGGCCACCGGCTCGTCCATCAGGTTGATGTCGACCGTGCCGGCCAGCGCGTAAGCGACGACCAGAGGCGGCGAAGCGAGGTAGTTCGCCTTCACGTGCGGGTTGATGCGCCCCTCGAAGTTGCGGTTGCCGGAAAGCACCGACGCGACGACGAGATCGCCCTGCTCGACGGCGTTGGCGATCGGCTCGGGGAGCGGGCCAGAGTTGCCGATGCACGTCATGCAGCCGTAGCCCGTCGTGTGAAAGCCCAGCTTGTCGAGGTACGGCGTCAGCCCGGCGGCATCGAAGTAATCCGTCACCACGCGCGAGCCTGGTGAAAGCGACGTCTTCACGTACGGCGGAACCGTCAGCCCCTTCTCCACCGCCTTCTTCGCCAGCAATCCCGCGGCGACCATCACCGACGGGTTGCTCGTGTTTGTGCAACTGGTGATGGCGGCGATCGTCACGTCTCCGTGGTTGAGCTTCACCCACTTGTCTTCCATGACGGCGATCGCGCCGTTGTTCTCCATGTCGCCCTTGAGGTGCTCGGTGGTGGCGGCCTCACGACCTTCCTCGCGACTTTCCTTCTCACCGTCCTCGTTGCCGGTCCTGGCGATGCGGCTGTGCGCAGGGGCGACGGGCGCTTCGGCGCTCCAACGGTCCAGGCGCGGCGTGGCGCTTTCGCCGACGTCCTTCTTGAACACGTCCACCAGCGCCGAGCGGAACGACTGCTTCACGCTGCGGATCTCGACGCGATCCTGCGGGCGCCGCGGGCCGGCGACGCTGGGCACCACCGTCTTGAGGTCCAGTTCGAGCTGCTCGCTGAACGCCGGCTCGGTCGTGCTCGATCGCCAAAGCCCCTGCTCCTTGCAGTAGCGCTCGACGAGGTCGATGTGAGATTCGGCGCGCCCGGTGAGGCGCATGTAGGTGAGCGTCTGCTGGTCGACGGGGAAGAAACCCATCGTCGCGCCGTACTCGGGGGCCATGTTCGCGATCGTCGCCCGGTCGGCGACGGTCATGCCCGCCAACCCGTCGCCGTAAAATTCCACGAATTTTTCAACCACGCCGTGGCTGCGGAGGATCTGCGTGATCGTCAGCACCAGGTCGGTCGCGGTCGAGCCTTCCGGCAGCTCGCCCTTGAGCTTGAACCCGACGACCTGCGGGGTGACCATGTAGATCGGCTGGCCCAGCATGCACGCCTCGGCCTCGATGCCGCCCACGCCCCACCCGACGACGCCCAGTCCGTTGATCATCGTCGTGTGGCTGTCCGTGCCGACGAGCGAGTCGGGAAGCGCCACCCCGTCCCTGACCATCACAACCTTCGCGAGATATTCGAGGTTCACCTGATGCACGATGCCCGTGCCCGGCGGAACCACCTCGAAATTCTGAAACGCCTTCTGCCCCCACTTGAGAAACTCGTAGCGCTCGCGGTTGCGCTCGAACTCCTTGCTCGTGTTGAACGACAATGCCACGTTGCTGGCGAACGCGTCAACCTGCACGGAGTGATCGATGACCAGGTCGACGGGAACGAGCGGATTGATCCGCTGCGGATCGCCCCCCGCGCGCTTCATCGCCGAGCGCATGGCGGCCAAATCGACGACGGCGGGCACCCCGGTGAAGTCCTGGAGGATCACCCGCGCCGGCTTGAACGGCAGCTCGACCTGCTGAACCTTCTCCGCCTCCCACGACGCCAGCCGGCGCACGTCCTCCTCGCGCACCTCGAAGTTGTCGAGGTTGCGCAGGCAGCTTTCGAGCAGCACCTTGATCGAGTACGGCAGCTTGTCGACATGGCCGACGCCAAGCTCTTTCAAGCGGTTGAGCCGGTAAAGGCGAACGTCGCCGGCCTTGGTGGAAAGCTTGGATTCTGCGCCGAAGGGGTTGTTCTGAGTCGTCATTTTTGAAAAGCGGTTGGCCTCTCAGATCTTACGCGAAAGCAGCTTGCCGAGAGAGGGACGCGGCCCGTTGCGCGAAAGAATCAATCTTATGCGCCCCGGCGGGAGGCCTCAAGACAAGGCGCGCGGGAGTGCGTTCAGGGCTTCCGCATTTGATGTTCGGCGCACGTTAGGTATTGCGCGATTGGCCCTCGGGGGATAGGTTCTCACATCGGTCGCGAAGCTTCGCAGCAAAATCAACCTTGTCCCACAGAAAGGAGCTTGCGCATGAACGCCCAAGCGACCGATGGTTTGCTTCGCTTTTTCCGAAGCATGCCCGATCCGCGTGCCAACAACGCCCGTCATCCGTTCAGCGACGTCCTGACCATCGCGATCCTCGCCGTGCTGTGCGGGTCCGACAGTTGGGAAAGCGTCGA
>JBBSLV010000245.1:0-6424 GCA_038233535.1 Tepidisphaerales bacterium
AGGCCGTGGAGAAAAATTCGCTTCAGATCATCGGCGAGCCACAGTTCGACAACCCCGATGCGATCCAGCTCCCCGACGTCGGCAGCCTCACCTACACGTTTGAGGTCGAAGTTCAGCCCGACATTGCGCTGCCCGAGCTGAGCCGGCTGAAGGTCAAGAAGCCGAAGGTCGAGGTCACGGACGAGAACGTGCAGCAGGCGCTGACGAACCTGCGCGAGCAGCAAGGCGTGCTCGTCCCCGTCGAGGACCGTGGCGTGGAAGAGAAGGACTATCTCATCGCCGACGTGCACGTGAAGGACGGCGACAACGTCATCGCCCACCAGCACGACGCGCAGATCGTCGCCCGCCCAGGCCGCCTCGGCGGCATCCAGGTCGAGGATCTGGCCGCACAGCTGGCCGGGCTTAAGCACGGGGAGAAGCGCGAGCTGAAGCTCACCGCGCCCGACACGCATCCCAACGAGCAGATTCGCGGCAAGGAAGTGACTATCGAGATCGCGCTGAAGGATCTCAAGCGCCTCGAGGCCGCTGAGCTCGACCAGGAGTTCCTTGAGGGTCTCGGGTTCCAGAACGAGGCCGAGCTGCTCGACGCGCTGCGCGAGCAGATGGTCGAGCGGATTACCGCCGACGTGCAGCGGTCGATGCGCGATCAGGTCAACCAGTACCTGCTGGACAACGTCCCGATGGATTTGCCGGCCAAGCTCTCCGATCAGCAGGCCGCGCGCATCGTGCAGCGCCGCGCAACAAACCTGATGATGCGCGGCATCCCGCGCGAGGCCGTGGAGGCCGACCTCGAGAAGCTCAGCAGCGGCGCGAAGGACGAGGCGATCCGCGAGCTGAAGCTGTTCTTCATCCTTCAGAAGGTCGCGACGGAGCAGAACGTGGCCGTGGACGAGGAGGAGCTCAACGGCCGCATCGCCCTGCTCGCCGCCCAGCGCGGGCTACGTCCGGAGAAGATGAAGCAGGAAATGAGCAAGGACGGCACGCTGGCCAACATGTTCGTGCAGATGCGCGAGCAGAAGGCGATTGACAAGATCCTCGCCACCGCCGAGATCGAGGAAGTCGAC
The DNA here is from genome assembly GCA_038233535.1 of Tepidisphaerales bacterium. Taxonomy (GTDB): domain Bacteria; phylum Planctomycetota; class Phycisphaerae; order Tepidisphaerales; family Tepidisphaeraceae; genus DASYWJ01. Next base: position 1,065 of record JBBSLV010000245.1, read on the forward strand.
GTCCAGGCCGAGGGCACGAAGCAAGAATAGATCAGGAGAGAAGTCAGAAGCCGGTGGAGAGAAGCCAGGAGCCAGAAGCCAGTAGAAATGCGGGCGCTTTCGTCTCTCCTACTGGCTACTGGATGCCGGCTTCTGGCTTCTTCCGTTCATGCAACGAATCAACGCCCCCAAGGGCACACAGGACATCCTCCCCGTCGAGAGCTGGAAGTGGCAAGCCATTGAGCGCATCGCGCGCGACGTGTCTGAACTCTACCACTTTCAGGAAATCCGCACGCCGGTTTTCGAGCACTCGGAACTGTTCCACCGCGGCGTGGGCGAGACGAGCGACATCGTCCGCAAGGAAACCTTCACCTTCGACGACCGCGGCGGCGAATCGCTCACCCTCCGCCCCGAAGGCACGGCCGGCGTCGCCCGCGCGATGATCGAGAACGGGCTGCTCAACGACCAGGGGTCCCGCCACAAGGTCTTCTACATCGGCCCCAACTTCCGCTACGAGCGCCCGCAAAAGGGACGGCTGCGCATCCACCACCAGTTCGGCGTCGAAGCCTTCGGCGTGCCCGAGCCGGAGCAGGACGCCGAGTGCATCCTGCTGCAAATGGATTTCTACCGCCGCTGCGGGGTGAAAGACCTGGCGCTGCGCATCAACAGCCTCGGCGACCGCGAGAGCAAGCAAACATACCGTGACGCGCTGGTGAAATTCCTGTCGCCCAAGTCGTCGCAGCTCAGCGAGGATTCGCAGCGCCGCTTGAGTGAAAATCCTCTCCGCATCCTCGACAGCAAAGATCCCCGCGACGTCGAAGCGGTGCAGGGCGCTCCCCCCGCGATGCAATACCTCTCCCCGCGCAGCAAAGCCCACTTCGACAAAGTGGCGAGCCTGCTTCAGCAGGCGGGCGCGGCATTCACGATCGACGGCGCCCTCGTGCGAGGCTTCGACTACTACACCGACACGCTCTGGGAAGTCGTCGCCGGCGGTCTGGGCGCCCAGAACGCGGTGGGCGGGGGAGGAAGATATGACAACCTCGTCGAAATGCTCGGCGCCCGCCCGACCCCCGGCGTCGGGTTTGGCAGCGGGCTAGAACGCCTCCTCATCGCCCTCGACGCCCAGGGGTCCGCCATCCCCAACAGCGCCAAGCCGCTTGTCTGGCTCGTCGCGCATGGCGACGCCGCGCGCGACGTAAACGGTGCGCTCCTCCGCGAATTGCGCGCCGCCGGCATCGCCGCCGACATGGATCCGTCGGGTCGCAGCGTCAAGGCGCAATTCAAGATGGCCGACCGCGAAGGCGCTGCGTCCTGCATCGTCGCCGGCGATGATGAATTGGCGTCGAATACGGTCGTTCTGAAAAACCTCCAGACGCGTGAGGAAACCAGGGTTCCGCGCGCCCAGATCATGGCCAGGCTGAAACCATGACCCACCCGTCGCCCCAGCTCGAGTACGCCACGGCTTCGCCGGGCTTCCGCGCCGCCCAGGTGCGACGGTGGGCCGGCATGGCGATCGCGGGGCTCTTGCTGACCGGCGCGCTGCTGCTCGTCCCGCGTTACCTCGCTCACGCCGGCATGCTCCTCCAGCAACGGCAACTGCGGTCGTCGTTCGCTCAAACCGCGCAGGTCGTGTTCACGAACGATCCGGGCGAAGTGAAGAAGCTGCTTGTCAAGCCCACGCGCTATCACGCGACGCCAACGGGCGAGGCGGCATATCTCGTCTCTGACGACTGGATGCAGTTCTACTCCCGGCTCGGCGGGGGGTATCAGACGAGCGGAACCATCTTCGTCGGCCAGCTGCAAACCAAGGACGGCCGGCGCGCACTGCTGAGCATCGACCTGAACTTCGCGACGGCGGGGAAGCGGCAATGGGCGACGATAGGCGCTCACCTCGTCGAACCCGGCACGTCCTACCGCAGCCCCAGGGCCGCCTTCCCGTTCGCTGTGCGCGGCGACGGGGGACATGTCTTCCTGGACCCTGGCGACACGCTCGTCGTCTACGCCGCCAAAGTCGATCCGAACGACCCGTCACATTTCACAATTGACTACGACTTGAACGGCAAGCGCCAAATGATCGACGGCTGGCTGGACGACGTCTGGATGGTCGTCCTCGAAACCCGCGATTGAACATCAAGGAGGTGGAGTGACTTATCGAATGACGACGCTGGCCGTGGCCGCGACATGCTTGCTGCTCACGGCTTCGGCCGCCTGGGCGAATGACCAGGCGATGCGCGGCAAAAGCATTCGCGACTTCGGCGTTCTGCCGGCGAACTCGCCGGCGGAAAACAAAGCGAACTTGCAGAAGGCGATTGACTGGGGTTCGCCGCGCGGGGCGGCGTTGTTCGTCGATCCGTCCGACACGCCGTACCCGATCGACGGCGGGATCGTGCTGAAGCGGAACGTCTCGCTGATCGGCGTCCACGGCCCCGTCGGGCGCGGGACGCGCCATCCTGACAAACCCCATCCCGTCGGCAGCGTCTTCGCGATCACGGACGAGAATCATCCCTTCATCACGGTCGAATCCGCCACCCAGGTGCGCGGGATTCAGTTCTGGTATCCGAAGCAGACGATCGACGACCCCCAGCAGGTCATTGCTTACCCGCCGACGATCCAGGTCTCGCAGACCTCGCCCGCGCAGGGCGTGACGCTCTCGAAGCTCTCGTTCTTCGGCGAATACCTGGCGATGGACTTCAACGCGCCCCCGGGCAGCGTCTGCGAGCAGATCCTCATCGAGCACTGCTATGGCTACCCGCTCGGCGGAGAGTTTGTCCGCATCGACTACTGCTACGACATCCCGCGCATCCTCCACTGCCACGTGAACCCGGCCAACCAACGGTCCTTCCGCGGCTCCTTTTCCAGGTCCGTCATCGACTCCGTCGTCGCGCGCAAGACCTTCACCTACGCGATCAACCACACCGACAACGCGCAGCTTATCGACGTCTTCACCTTCGGCGCCTACGGCGGGGTCTACCTCGGCCCGGCGACGTACGGGCAACTGACGAACTTCAACCTCGACTGCGTCACGATCGGCGTCCATAAGCTCGGCGACAACACGTTCAACCGCAATTGGCAGATCGCCCAAGGCTCGATCATCGCCAACACCGGTGAGCGGGTCGAGGACGTGCACCCGTTTGTCATTGAAGGGCAGGGGCACACGTCGATAGCGAACGTCGAAGCGTTTGCCGGTCTGAGTCCCGCGCTGACGACGATGAAGCAATCGCAGGATTTCATGCTCGTTCGCGGCGAGAAGAAGCTGACGGTCAGCCTGTCCGGCTGCCGCATGCGCAACTACGCCTCCGATGCGCCGATCACGCTGGAGAATGTGAAAGCGCTCGTGCAGGCGGTGGCGTGCGTGGACAAGAACGAGCGGCCGTTCAATCGGACGATCGAGCCAGAGGAGTAGTTACCCTCACTCGCTCTACCCCGAGTGCGTGGGAGGGGGAGGGCGCTTCGCTTATGCTGGGCGCAATGAGTGACACCGCCAACACCCTCGCCGAGTTCCGCAGGTATGCGGCGTTGCTCGATTCGATGATCCCTGCCGACGCCGCGTTTTCGCCGACAACAGAGAGCGCGACGTCGATCCAGGTCGAGCGCGGAATGGTCTTTCCTCGCGCGATGAAGGGCGCAAGCGAGAGTGGTGACGGCGGCCTCGTCGAGCGGCTGATCGAGGTGACGTCGACGGGCACAATCGATCGGCTTGCGGTCGTCGATCGCGGCGGGCACCATCGCCCGGTGTATCGGCCGCTGCTTGTGTACAGCTGGTTGCAGGCCTTTCGCATCATGTACGAGACGCTGCCGCGCAGCCAGTTCGGGCGGTGGGAGGAAGGGCTGCGGCCCTGGTGCGATTTGCTCGAAGCCGAGTTAGGCGAGATCAACTTCGCGTTCGCGGGCATCCCCGCGAGCCGTGGGGGGGTCGCGTCCGAAGCGGCGTGGATCGCGCTGGCGCTGCACGTCGCGGGGAAAGTCTACGTGCGCGATGCGTGGACGGACCTGGCGAGCGACACGTTCGGCCGGCTCACGCGAGCCCAGCAGCCGGGCGGACCGTTTCTTCAGGCGGGCGCATCGGACAATCCCGAACCCAATTGGTATCACGAGCTGACGATCCTGCACGCCTGCGCGAGCTACGCCGCGGCGGCCGAGGACCGGACGGTTGCCGCCGCCGGTGCGCGGGCGGCGTCATATCATGTCGCGGAAACGCAGCCGGATCACGCCACCGAGCAGCCGTGGGCGGTGTTCCCATTCATCTGGTCGCCGTCCGCCCGCCCCCTGGCCGACCAGATCCTGCACGCGACGGCGATCAGCCAACCCGGCGGCGCTCAGGGCGTGCCGTTGATGCTGCTGGCCGACGCGCTATACTGCCTGCGGCTGTTTCCCTGAACCCGCGCGACACGAAGGAAGCCCATGGCTGACACGACGACGACCACGTCCAACACGATCGACCCCGAGCTTCTCGACATTCTCCGCTGCCCGCTGACGCACAGCCGGCTGCGGCAGGAGGGGGATTTCTTGGTCGCCGAGGTCGGGGGGCTTGCGTACCCCGTCCGTGACGGAATCCCGGTGTTCCTCGTCGAAGAGGCGCGGCTTCCCGCGGGCGTCGAATCGCTTGATGCGTTCCGGCAGAAGTACAAGGACCAGATCACCGATTAACTCCGGCCGGCGCGCGTGACGCAACCGATCCCATACCTCTCCGATGACGAAACCCGCCGCGACGCCCGCCCGCCGCGCTCGGGGGGGATGTGGGTCAAGCTCCTGCTCGTGTGGGGCGCGGGGCTGGTCGTGTGGACCTTCTACGTGGCGATCATCCTGTACCTGTTCTTCCGCGTGATACTATGACCAAATCGAACTTGCGCATGACGGCCGAGAGACGTGGAGCTTAGGGCAGCGGGTTGGTGGTCTTCGTGTCTTGGTGGTCCACTTCTGTTCCCTACGGCCGGACTCGGCCGCGGCCTCCTTGGAGGGTGATCTGATCGGTCCTGGTGTTCCATGTGAGCGATTCGATGGTTGAATCGACGCGGCCGTCTTCCGTGAGGGTGATCGGATCGCCGGGGGCGCCGTTGGCGGTGAGGATGCCGGTGGCGGGGCTGTAGCTGAGCCGCGTGGCGGTGAAGGCGAAGCGCTGGGTCGTGACGCGGACGCCGCCGTCGGCGATGACGCGCTTGAGGCGCATCGCGCCGGGCAGGGGGCTTGATCGCGTTGCGGGCTGGGTCGCGGGAACGGTGGTTGGCGCCGTCGTCGGTGCCGTTGTCGGCGCGGTCGTCGGCGTCGTGGGGGGTGCCGATGTTGAGGTCGTCGTCGCTGGGCCTGTCGTCGGGCGCGGCTCGAGCTCTGCGGTGACGCGCTGCGGGGCGATGCGGAACCCTTCCCCGCCCTGGGCATCGGGG
>JBBSLV010000246.1:0-6386 GCA_038233535.1 Tepidisphaerales bacterium
AACACCTCCTCCGCCGGCCACGTCAAGGTGGGCATTGCGGGCATGGACGGGGCGCCGCTGCCGGGGTTTTCGGTCGAGGAATGCGACGAGATCATGACCAACAACGTCGCGCATACCGTCACATGGAACAATCAGCCGGACGTATCGACCTTGGCGGGCAAACCGGTCCGGCTGACGTTTCAGATGCGCTCGGCGAAGCTTTACGCCTTCCAGTTTTCAGAGCAAACGGCATGACACTTCCCCAACACCCGGCCACCGGCGCATCTTGAAGGCGGCGTCCGCTTTCACGGCCGGCGCGGCCTTGAGTGGCGCTGCGCGCAATCCTCAACCCATATCGCGTTCAACGAGCCGCCGGAGCCGGGTGAGGCGATCGCCGTCGAAGAATTCGCAGAGCTGCCGACACGCGCGATCACGCTGACGCGCGAGACGCGGACAATCAACTCGGTGACGATCGGCGGCGAAATCGCCGTCATCCCGCACCGGGCGGTGACGGTGGGGATGAAGGAATGCTTGTCGGCCTGTAAGCTCGCGCGTGCCAAGCGGTTTCCCGCCGGGTAACCTATCGCCCGGCAGGGGTTGGGCAAGGAGAGTAGTCAGCGTGATTCAGTTCCTCGTTCATGAGAAGAAGGACACCGTCGGCGTCGCCGTCGTGGACGTCAAGGCGGGGCAGAGCCTCCAGGGCCGGTCGCTCGACACCAACGAGCAGGTGACGGCCAAAGCCAACATGGACATCCCGCTCGGCCACAAGGTCGCCCTGAAGGACTTCAAGGTGGGCGACACCGTCATCAAGTACGGCTGCGACATCGGCCGGGTCGTTCAGCCCATCCAGGCGGGCGATCACGTGCACGTGCACAATGTGAAGACAAAGCGGTGGGCGTAGGGATTTTGGATCGCGGATTTTGGATCGGGCTTGAAAGCCCATGATCGTTCCGCGATTCCAATCCAAAATCACCAATCCAAAATCCAAAATCAGGATTTCAATGACCGATCGCAAAGTAATGGCCTTCCGGCGCGAGAACGGGAAGGTCGGCGTGCGCAACCACGTCATCATCCTGCCCGTCGATGACATCTCCAACGCCGCCGCCGAGGCCGTGGGCAACAACATCAAGGGGACGATGGCGTTGCCGCACGCCTATGGGCGGCTTCAGTTCGGCGAAGACCTCGATCTGTTCTTCCGCACGATGATCGGCACGGGGAGCAACCCGAACGTCGCCGCCGTGATCGTGATCGGGATCGAGCCGGGGTGGACCAACCGGATCGTCGACGGCATCCGGAAGACGGGCAAGCCGGTCGCCGGCTTCAGCATCGAAGGCCAGGGCGACATCAAGACGATCGCCGCGGCGTCGTACACGGCCAAGGAGTTCGTTCAAACCGCGTCGGAAATTCCGCGCACCGAGTGCAAGCTCTCTGAGCTGTACATCTCCGTCAAATGCGGTGAAAGCGACACAACGACCGGCCTATCGAGCTGCCCGACGGTCGGCAACGTGCTCGACAAGCACGTCGAGATCGGCGGGATCTGCTCGTTCGGCGAAACGTCGGAACTCACCGGCGCCGAGCACATCGTCAAAGCCAAGGCCGCCAACAAAGAGGTGGAGGCGAAGTTCACCGCGATGTTCGACGATTATCAAAAGCTCGTGTTCGAGCAGCGCAGCGGCAGCGACCTGTCCGAGAGCCAGCCGACGAAGGGCAACATCGCCGGCGGACTGACAACCATCGAGGAGAAAGCGCTGGGCAACGTGGAAAAACTCGGTAAGCGCACGAAGTTCATCGACGCGCTGAAGCCCGCGGAGGAACCCAACCGCGGCCCGGGCATGTACTTCATGGACACGAGCAGCGCCGCGGCCGAAGCGGTGACGCTCTGGGCAGCGAGCGGGGCGGTGATTCACCTGTTCCCGACCGGACAGGGCAACGTGATCGGCAACCCGATCGAGCCGGTGGTCAAGATCAGCGGCAACCCCAAGACCGTCGCGACGATGTCCGAGCACATCGACCACGACGTCTCGGCCATCCTCCGCGGGGAGATGACCCTCGACCAGGCCGGCGATGAACTGATCGGCCTCGTCGTCCGCACCGCCAACGGCCGGCTGACGGCCGCCGAAGCGCTGGGCCACCGCGAGTTCGTCATGACGAAGCTCTACCGCAGCGCGTAGGAAAATGGATTAGCCACCGATGGGGCACCGATGGACACCGATAGGAGAAGTGATTTCTTTCTTTCATCCGTGCTTATCGGTGCCCCATCGGTGGCAAAACGATCTTGATGGAACGACATTCAGCTGACGCACTGAAGACGCTCGCCGCCGATATTGCGTCGGCGGCGGGGGTGGTTCGCGCCGACGCGGAGCTGCTCGCCGACTCGCTCGTCGCCGCGGACCTTTCGGGCACGAGCACGCATGGGCTTTCGCGGCTGGCGATTTACGTGAAGCGCATCCAGCGGGGGCTGATCGACCCCAAGCCCCCGTTCACGATCCAGCGGCGGCGCGGGGCGACCATCGCCATCGACGCGGGGAACGGACTGGGGCAGGTGGCGGCGCTTAAGGCGCTGAACCACCTGATCCCCATGGCCAAAACCCATGGCACGGCCGTCGCGACGATCCGCAACAGCCAGCACTTCGGCGCCGTCAGCTACTACTGCAACCTTGCCGCGGATCAGGACATGATCCTGCTGGCGACGACGAGCTGCGAACCGGCGATGAGCCCCGCGGGCGGGCGCGAGCCATACTTCGGCACCAACCCGATCGCCGCGTCGTTCCCGACGGGCCGGGGGTTTCACGTGAAGGTCGATCTGGCGACGTCGCTGGTGGCGCGCGGGAACATCATCGCGGCGCAGAAGGCGGAAAAGCCGATTCCTGAGGGATGGGGTTTGGATCCCGACGGCAACCCCACGACCGACGCCAGCGCGGCGCTGCTCGGCACCGTCCTCACGATGGCGGGGCATAAGGGTTACGCGCTGGCGGTGATGGTCGAGGCGCTGTCGAGCGTGCTCTCCGGCGCCGCGATCGGCTCGGACATCGGCTCGATGTACAAAAACCTCGACCGCAAGCAGGACGTCGGCCACTTCTTTTGCCTGCTGGACATCGACGCGTTTCTGGACGTCGCGGAGTTCAAGCAACGCATGGATGCGATGATCGACGGCATCAAGTCGTGCAGGAAACGCCCCGGCGTGGAAGAGATCCTCGTGCCGGGTGAACGCTCGAGCCGCACGATCGCGGAGAACAAAAAAAGCGGCATCAAGCTCGACGCGGCGACGCTGAAGGAGCTGCGCGATCTGGCGAACGAGTTCGACGTGCCGTGGGCGCTTCCCTGATTCCGCGGGCTCCCCGCCGGCGGCTACAAGCTGTCGCACGGTGGACGGGCCGTGGGGAGTCCGACAGGTTGTAGCCGCCGGCGGAAGCCCGCGGACGCGTGCAAGGGTGACGATTCTCTCACGTAACGGAAGTGGATCGAATGGGTGACGTCCTCGTCAGTGAAGCGGTCGCCGGGCGGGAGATGGACGCGCTGAAGTCTTCCTTCGACGTCACGTACGAGCCGGAGCTGTTCAACAACCCGCAGCGACTGAAGGAAATCCTTCCCGATTACCGCGCGCTGATCGTTCGCAATCAGACGCAGGTGAATGCGGAGTTGATCGCGGCGGGACGACACCTGCTCGTCATCGGACGCGCGGGCGTGGGGCTGGACAACGTCGACCACGAAGCCGCCAGCGACGCCGGCATCGTCGTCACGTTCGCGCCGGAGCAGAACTCGATCTCCGTCGCGGAGCTGGCGCTGGGGTTGATGCTCTCCCTCGCCCGCATGATCCCCGCCGCCGACCGGAGCACCAAGAGCGGGGGGTGGGACCGCAAGCGGTTCACGGGCACGGAGCTGTTCGGAAAAACGCTCGGCATCGTCGGCCTGGGCCGGATCGGATTTCTCACGGCGATGCGCGCCCGCGCGTTCGGGATGGACGTGCTCGTGCACGATGCGCACGTGAACCCCGACGCATTCACCGTCGCCGAGACGCGGGCGACGCTCGTCGGCCTGGCTGAACTGCTGAAGCGATCCGATTTCGTCTCCGTCCACGTCCCCGAGACCCCGGACACGATCAATCTGTTCAACGATGAGCGATTCGCGCTGATGAAGCCGACCGCGCTTTTTATCAACACGTCGCGTGGCAAAGTGGTGGACGAGGACGCGCTCGTGCGGGCGCTGCGCGACAGGAAGATCGCCGGCGCCGCGCTGGACGTGCGCGCGACGGAGCCCCCGGACGCCGGGCCACTGGCGGAGATGGACAATGTGATCCTCACGCCGCACGTCGCGGCGTTCACGGAGGAAGGGCAGGCCCGCGTGGTGACGTGCGTCTGCCGCGACGTCGCCGCCGTGCTGCGCGGCGATAGCGCCAGGAACTATTTCAACTTCGCCCGCCCGCGCCGAAGCGCGTAAATTTTGTGTAGCACGGGTTTTCAACCCGTGCTTTCAACGCGAAACCCGGGTTGAAAACCCGTGCCGCATAAAATTCACACGCGCTGAGGCTACCGGGGTTCAGCCCTTCGGGTAGCCGGTGGGATGCTTGCTGTGCCAGTTCCAAGCCGAGCGGATGATCGTTTCGGGGTCTTTGATCTTCGCCTCCCACCCCAGCCGCCGCTTTGCGTAACCGGGGTCGGCGAACAGCGCGATCGCATCGCCCGGTCGCCGGGGGCCGTACTGAACGGGGACCGTTTTCCCCGTCACCCGCTCGGCCGTCGCGATGATCTCCTTCACGCTGAAGCCGGCGCCCGTGCCGAGGTTGGCGAAAATCGGATCACCGACGGTGAGCTTATCCATCGCGGCGATATGCGCGTCGGCCAGGTCGTCGACGTGGATGTAATCGCGCACGTTTGTGCCGTCTTTCGTGGGATAGTCCGTGCCGAACACGGTCAACTCCGGCCGCAGCCCCATCGCGGTTTGCAGGACGACGGGGATCAGGTGGGTTTCGGGGTCGTGGTCTTCGCCAATCGACCCGTCCATCGCGCACCCGCTGGCGTTGAAGTAGCGCAAAGCGGCGAACTTGAACTGCGGCCATCCCCCGAGCAGGTCGGACAGGATCTGCTCCACCATCAGCTTGCTGCGCCCGTAGGGGCTGACGGGCGCTTTCTTCTCGTTCTCGGTGATGGGGATGGTGTCCGGGTCGCCGTAGACGGCGCACGTGCTGGAGAAGACGAACCGGTCGACGCCCGTCTCCTGCATCGCCTGGAGCACGCTGACGGTCGTGGCGACGTTGTTCTGGTAGTACATCAGCGGCCTGGTCACGCTCTCGCCGACGTACGCGTAGGCGGCGAAGTGCATGACGGTGTCGATCTGGTGGTCGCGGAGCGTTTTGACGAGGACCGGCTCGTCCGCGAGATCGCCGAAGACGAACGGGACTTTCAGGATGTCGACGACCGCGCGATGCCCGCGCGAGACGTTGTCGTAGATGATCGGATTGTGGCCGGCTTCTTTGAGCCGCTTGACGGTGTGCGACCCGATATATCCGGCTCCGCCGGCGACAAGGACGTTCATGAGCGTTGGCTCCTTCGGCAAGGTTGACGCGTGAACGGGCCAGTATAAGCGCGGATGCCCGGAACGTCCCTATCATGAGAAGCTGCAAGCGGCGTTCACCCCACCGGCTGCGTCGCCGGCGCCATCCGCGCTTCGCCCGTCCACGCCAGCGCGGCCTTCAGCGTCTTGGCAAGTTGCTGACTCCCGCCGCCGCCCTGAAAGCGCACGATGAGCATCCGCGGGTGTTCGCCCTGAAACATCGGGGCGACGGAGGCGACCTTCATCATCCCCCCGCGCAGGGCGTCGATCACGTCGTTCGATTCATACTCGACGAGGCAGAATTGCCCGACCACGTTCATCTTCCCGCAGTCGCAGCGGTAAAACTGAAACTCCGTTTTCAGCACGCCCGGCGGGATGTCGCCGTCGTCGTCGCGGATCTCCAGATCCTTGCGCAGGAGCGTGATCGTGTACACGTCATCCTTCAATTCCCCGTCGATGCCGAGTTCCTTCGCGATCGCGTCCCATTCCCGCGTCGTCGGCTGCTCGGCGGGGGGTTCCTGGGCGCGCGAGTTTTGCGCAACGGGCGAGAAGCAGGCGATGAAGATCAGCGTCAGCAGGCAGAGCATCGTTCGCATCGTGAATCCTCCGTTATTTCTTGCCGAGTAACCGCTGGGCGCGAAAAAACGCGCGCAGCAGATCGGCGCAATCGGTCGCGAGCACGCCGGGGGTTACGTCAACCCGATGGTTGAGCCGCGCGTCCTCACAGAGCTGGTACAGCGTCCGCACGGCGCCGGCCTTGGGGTCGTCGCAGCCGTAGATCAATCGCGGGATGCGCGCATTGACGATCGCCCCGGCGCACATCGGGCAGGGCTCGAGTGTGACGACGAGCGTGCAGT
>JBBSLV010000247.1:0-6379 GCA_038233535.1 Tepidisphaerales bacterium
CGCCGCCACCCCCGCCGTCACGCCGATAAGCACGATCGCGATCGCGAGTTTCCGTCCCGACGTTCCGGCGCCGCGCTCCGCTTGCATGTCACGCAGTCTACACGCCCCGCCACCGGCGCGCAAAAAAGACCGCACGGCGAGAGGTGCCGTGCGGCCTGGCGGAGGAGGAAAAGAGGCTTGTCGCGAAGCCGCGTATCGTGAGAGCGAGCGCCCTCCTTGCTCACGCATCACGCCACGGCGGACTTTGCATTGTCCCGTTGCGCGGACCGGCGCGCTTCACTCCTGTTTCTCAGACCCCTGTTCTTAAAACCGTCGCCGTCGCCGCTGCTGATCGTTTTAACTCGCTGCTGTTTTGGAACGATGAGCAAACTGTTCAAACCAGGTTTGGCAAACTCGACGCCGTTCGAGGTGTAATCGAACGTCGTGACTTTCGTTCCCTCTGGATTGTGGTAGAACAAAAGCCGTGCCACTCGCCGGGAAGGTGTATTCCGTGATCCGTGAACCCCCCGCTGGCGAAAGACAGTGCATTCAGTCCCGCGCTGCCCAGCGACTGTGCAATCACCGAGCCGTCCTTTCATGCGAGCCTCCCCACAAGCCATCACAGATCGTGTTTCGCGGGTGACCGGTGGTTTCAGCACTCATCCCGCCGTCGTCGGCCGCGGTTTCTGCTCGCTGGGTTGCTGTGTTCTGCTGGCAATGGTCGTCGGATGTTCACATAACGAAGGATCCGCTCAGCGCGGAGCAGCATCCGGCCCGCTCGTCCGCTCCGTCAACTTGAACGACCCCGTCCGGCCCATCCCACAGGAGGGCGCGGTCACGCTGACGGCGGCGAAGAACGAGTGGGCGAGCTTTGCCATCCAGCTCGACCGGCTGCCCCGCCCCGACACCAGGCGCCCGCACGCGCTGCGCCTGGGATCCTTGCGGCTCAACGGAACGGGCGACGCGATCCCGATCGAGCAGTTCAGCGCGTTCCAGGTGATTGAACTGCCCGTTGACGTGAACCGCGCCGGCTATGTCCGGCACACCGGGCTGTCGGTGGAGCATCGCAACCTGCCCCGCGCGCTGCTCCCGGTCGTTCACGAGAAGGGACTGATCAACCTCCGCGCCTTCCGCAGCCCGCTCGACCCAACGAACCCTCAATCGCGCGCGACAAACACCCCCGGGGAACCCGTCCTCCTCTGGATCGACCTGCACATCCCCCCGGAGACCAAGCCCGGCGAATACGTCGCGCGCGTTGAGTTGGTCGAGCACCGGCGCAATCAGCCGCTATCTTCCGTCGACGTGCAGGTCGTCGTCCACGACTTCGTAATGCCAGACGAGCGGCACCTGCAAATGATCAGCCGGCTCGAGTGGGAGGATCTTCAACGGCTGTTCCCGCCGCAGTTCGAAGCCGTGCGGCCGCAGTTCGTGACGCGCAACGATCCGCAATATGCCCCCACCGTGCGCGTACTCGATCAGCTGGTTTCGCTGGCGCAGCGCAATCGCACGCAGGTCGTCATCCCGCGGCTCCAGCCGGTTGTGAAGTGGACGGACGTCACGCCGAGCGTGACGTGGGACGACCTGGACACGGTGATCGCCCCCTGGCTGAACGGCGACGCGTTCGCCGACCGCACGCCGCTGGGGTATTGGCCGTTGCCGGCGCCGGACTACCTGGAGAATTACGACCTCAAAAGCCGGCTGGCGTATTGGACGAACGCGGCGTCGCACTTCGCGCAGAACCAGTGGCTTTCACGCGCGCCGATCTTCCTCGAGAAAGCGTCGGACGGCCGGGCGGGACCGTTCGAGAGCATCCAACTGTCGGCCGAGGCGGCGCAGCTGCTGAACGTCGACGACCGGCTGCGCGTCACGCTGCCGCTGGAAAAAGACCAGCTCGCGTTCGCCGGGGACGGCGAGCCCAATCTGCTCGACCCGCGGTCGTCGGCGCGCGTGCTCGCGTCGGCGCCGGGGCTGGTGTTCAACACGCCCATGCAGGGTTGGCCCGATGGCGCCGCCCCGCCCGCGCAGTGGCTGCGGACGGACGTGCCCGGGCTCGTCCCCTACATGGGCGCGGGCGGGGACGAGCGCGACGTGCGGCTGTGGTCGTGGCTCGCGTTTCTGCGCGACGCAACGATGGTCCTCTGGAATTCCGCCCTGCCGCGCACGGACAACCCCCGGCAGCCCGCCGAGCCGGGCAACCTCGTGTGGTTCTACCCCGGCGACTGGTTTGGCATCGACGAGCCCGTGCCGTCGATCCAGCTGAAATGGCTCCGCCGCGCGCAGCAGGACTATGAGTACCTCTGGCTCTCGAAGCAGCGCGGGGAATGGATCAACGCGCTGCTCATGGCGCGGCTGGTCACCAAGCAGGTCGAGATCCAGCCGAACCAATCGGTCGATCCGACCTACGCGATGATGAGCGGCATGACCGACCCCTCCGCCTGGGCCGAGGCGCAGCGGCTGCTCGCGCAGTCGATGCTGCTTCGCGAGCCTGGGCAGCCCGCCGACGAGCAGAAGCGCCGCGAGCTGAACCTGGCGATGCTCCACTGGGCACAATCGCAGGAGCGCCCGGTCCTCATGGCCCGATCCGCGCAATGGTTTTTCGACTCCCCCGATGCCACGCAGCCCGGCGAATGGCTGAGCCTGCGCCTGGGCATCGACGTCTACAACGGCAGCGACAAGACACTCGATCAGAACACGCTTCAGTGGACGATGCCCGCGCCGTTCGAGGTCAGCCCCGGGCCCACGTCCATCGAACCGCTGGCGACGTACCGCGTGCAGAAGCTGACGATGGATGCGCGCTTCGACATGAGTCAGCCGCAGCCGAACAAGCGCGAGCCGGTTGAGCTGACGTTCATCGACGGGTTTTACAGGCGGGCGACGAAGCTTCAGGTCGTCCTGCCCGTCGCGCCCAGCGAACGGCGTCGCCCGGGGCTGGACATCGATGGCAAGCTCGACGACTGGGAGTTGGCCGACGCGCTCCAGACCGGGCCGCTCGTGCGGATGTACAACCGCCCCGCCCTTCAGCGCGGGCAACTCCAGCCGGCGGCCACGCCGTCGACGATCTACTCCGCATGGGCCGACGAGAATTTTTATCTCGCGTTCCAGCTCGGCGGGATCCCCAGCGCCGAGATCAAGTCGGCGCGGAACTTCGTGAACTATCAGTTCCGGCGAGCGTGGGACGAGGATCTGGCGCAGGTGCTCTTGCAGCCGGTCTACAACGACAACAGCGTCGGACCCGTGCTGCACCTGGTTGTGAAACCCACCGGCGGGCATTGGGTCGAGCGCAAGGGCGACATGCGCACGAGCGTCGACCCCTGGCAGCCCGTTGAAGGCGCCGGCATCCACTACGCCACTGCCCTCGACGGCGACTGGCGCGGCGAACTCCGCATCCCCTGGAAAGCCATCACCGACCAGCGCAAAGGCCGCCCGCGCCTGCTGCGCTTCAACTTCTCACAGCACAAGAACACCACCGGCGAAAGCGCCAGCTGGGCCGGCCCCATCGACTTCGGCCGCGACGACGCCTTCATGGGATTGATCTACCTGCGCGAATCCGATGAGCCGGGAATGGCCCGGCAGGGAAATTAAACTCAGACTTTCTCACGCGGAGGCGCAGAGGACGCAGAGGTTAAAACCGCGGATGAACGCAGATGAACGCGGATGAAGAACTGTCTTTGAATCCATCCGCGTTCATCTGCGTTCATCTGTGGTTGAATTCTTATTCTGATTTTCTCTGCGCCCTCTGCGCTCTACGGTGAATCTGTCTTTTTAGATCAGCTTAAAGAATGAACTTGCTCAGATCCTCGTCCTTCACCACCTCCGCCAGCCGTTCTCTCACGTAGTCGGCGGTGATGCGGATTTTCTTCTCCGCCCGGTCCGGCGCCTCGAAGCTGATTGACTCGAACACGCGCTCCAGGATCGTGTACAGCCGGCGCGCCCCGATGTTCTGCGTCCGGCGGTTCACGTCGTAAGCAATTTGCGCCATCTCGTCGATCGAATCATCCGCGAAGCTGACCGTCAGCCCTTCGGTCTTCAGCAGCGCGATCTGCTGCACCGTCAGCGCGTTCCGCGGCTCCTTCAGGATGCGCACGAAATCGTCCTTCGTCAGGTCCTGCAATTCCACGCGAATCGGGAACCGCCCCTGCAACTCCGGCATCAGATCGCTCGGCTTGCTCCCGTGAAACGCCCCGGCGGCGATGAACAGGATGTGATCCGTCTTCACCGGCCCGTACTTGGTAATCACCGTGCTCCCCTCGACGATCGGCAGCAGATCGCGCTGCACGCCCTGGCGCGACACGTCCGGCCCGCCTTGCTTGCTCTCGCCGGTGGCGACCTTGTCGATCTCGTCGAGGAACACCATCCCCGACTGCTCGACCCGCTCGATCGCCGCGGCGTGAACCTTCCCCTTGTCCAGCAGCTTCTCCGCCTCCTGTGACAACAGGAGCTTGCGCGCGTCAGCGACGGTCAGCCGCCGCGTTTCGCGCTTGGCCGGGAGCATTTTCTCGAACATGTTCTGGAACTCGACATCCATCTCCATGCCCGCCTGCCCGAGCACCCCGACGACCGTCGAGCGCTCCTCGACGTTGATCTCGATGTGCCGGTCTTCCAGCTCCCCCGCCTTGAGCTGATCGCGCAGCTTCTCGCGCGTGCGCGTCCGCCTCGCCTGCGCTTCCTCGTCCGCCAGCGCGGCGAATGCGTCGTCTCCCTTGGGCAGCAGATAATCCAGCAGCCGCTCCTCCACCTGCTTCTGCGCCGGCTCCTTCACGCTCTCGGTCATCTCCTCGCGCACCATGGCGATGCCGATGTCCAGCAGATCGCGAATCATCGACTCCACATCCCGCCCGTGATACCCCACCTCCGTGTACTTCGTCGCCTCCACCTTGATAAACGGCGCCGTCACCAGCCCCGCCAGCCGCCGCGCGATCTCCGTCTTCCCCACCCCGGTGGGCCCGATCATGATGATGTTCTTCGGCGCCACATCCGCCCGCATCGGCTCGGGCAGTTGCTGCCGTCGCCACCGGTTCCGCACCGCCACCGCCACGGCCCGCTTGGCATCGGCCTGGCCGACGATGTACTTGTCCAGTTCCGCGACGATCTGCTTGGGGGTGAGGTGTTCCATCAGGCCCAATGATATGCGCGACTGCTCGCACTCAGTAGCGACGCGTGCTCCGGCATTTGCCCAACTTCTTTCCCCCATCAACCCGCCAATGGCGTAACCGATCGCGGGCGTTACGCTCCCACCCACGATGAAATGCCGACTGAACAAGCCTTTCTTCTTTCTGCTGCTGCTGGGCGCGATCTTCTTCCTGTTCAACGCCACTGGCGCGCGGGCGCAGGATGCGTCGTGGGATTGGCCGCGCCTTATCGAACCACCCGTCGAATCCCAGCCGTCGCTCAAGGCGCAATGGGACGAATGGGGTGAGCCGGATCGATTGGATCAGCCGGACGGAACGGGCCGAGATGATCGCTGGGATCCGTGGTCGTTTCAGTTTGGCGTCGCTTCGATCACCGGCAGCACGATTGACGACCTGCTCCTCGGCAGGCACGAGAGCCCCGAGGGCCCGGCCAAGGGCAACATTTACCTGCTCAAAGCATCCTACCGGCTCCACGAGTTCGACTGGACTCTCTTCGGCCATCGGGTGCGCCCCCAGCTTCAGTTGCCCGCCGTGCTGGGCATCGTCGATGAGCGCGGCCGCAGCCCGTTCTTTCAGTACAACCTGGGCATCTCCCTCCGCTGGCGCGACTTCCCGTGGAACCGCTACGTCTACACCAACCTGGAATCCGGCATCGGCCTGACGTATTCCGATCATGTGCTGGCCACCGAACGTCAGCGCCATCCCGACCGCGAGCGCTCGCACCTGGAGTTTTACTGGCCGATCGAGCTGTCCCTCGCCCACCCGCACCATCGCCAGCACCAACTGGTCCTCTTCCTGCACCACCATTCCGGCGGAGAACTCTTCCACAAGGGCGGCGCCAACAGCATCGGCATCGGCTACCGATTGGTGCTCGGCGAGCGCTAATCGTCGGTCCTCGCCCGTCCCGATATCCGCGCGCCCGGCGCGCCGATCTACCTTTTCCGCCCCTCCCCTTTTCCGCCTCCGTCCCCCTTCTTTGCTGCCCGCCTTCTTTGCCTGCGTTGAACCTGACCGGTGTCACTTACTGTCGATCATCCACCAAGGATCATCAGAAACCCACACGCCACTATACTGGCTGCCATATCCGTTGAACCCAATAGAGAATCCATCGCCGCTTGCTCTGTACGTCCATTCGGCCTTTTTCAACTTTGGTATAGCTGGCAAATACTGGGGCACCAGTGCATCGATCGTTGGGGGATAGGCCCCGACTGCCTTGTGGTAGGCCTCGATCGCCGAGAGAACCTCATTGGCCTTGCCTTGGTTGTCGCCAG
>JBBSLV010000248.1:0-6361 GCA_038233535.1 Tepidisphaerales bacterium
AGGAGCGAGAGCAGCTTGTCGGACCAGTTGCGGTTGACCACATCAAGCAGGAGTGTGCCGCTGGCGTCGCTGACTTCGGTCGCGTATTCCCCGGTCATGCGGAAGCGGATGTAATCCTTGGGGAGCAGGATGTGCTTCGTCTTCGCGTGGACCTTCGGCTCGTTTTCTCGGACCCACAGGATCTTCGGCGCGGTGAACCCGGTCAGCGCGGGGTTGGCGACGAGCTCGATCAGCGCGGCGCGCCCGCCGGCTTTGGATTCGATCTCGGCGCACTGTTTGGACGTGCGCTGGTCGTTCCACAGCAGCGCGGGACGGAGCGCCTTGTCCCCGTCACCGAGAAAGACGCTGCCGTGCATCTGCCCGGACAACCCGATGCCGCCGATGTCGTACCCCTTGAGCTTCGCCTTCTTCAGCACCGCTTTTGTCGCGGCGATGGTCGAATCCCACCAGTCGGCGGGGTTCTGCTCCGACCATCCGGGTTTGGGCATCGAGATCGGATGCTCGGCGAGCGCCGTCGCTGACACGGTTCCGTCCTCGTCGCAGATGAGCGTTTTCGTGCCGCTGGTTCCGATGTCGATGCCGAGCAGATGGGGCATGAAACTTATTCCTCCGATGACGCCGTGAGTATATTCGCCCCCCGCGGTGGGTGAAATGTCTTGCACGTCGATTCAAGCACCGCGGGTCTGACCTTCATCGCCGGGCGATTTTGGATTACCCTGCGATTCATGCGATTGGATGAACTGGCGCGGGAGATCGGTGCGGAGGTCGGGGGCGACGGATCGGTCGAGTTGTCGGCCGTCAATACGCTCGAAGACGCGCAGGCGGGGCAGGTGAGCTTCCTGTCCAACCAGCGGTACACGAAACAGCTCGAAACGACGCGCGCGTCGGCGGTGATCGTGTCGCAGGCGACGAAGACGACGGCCCGCGTTCCGCTGCTGCGGACGGTCGATCCTTATTTCGCTTTTCAGAAGGCGATGGTCCGGCTGCACGGGCATCGTAACCATCCGTTCCCCGGCGTGCACCCGCAGGCGCACGTCGATCCGTCGGCGAACGTCGGCGAGGGCACGATTGTCTATCCGGGCGCATATGTCGGCCCGAACACCCGCATCGGGCGAGACTGCATCCTCTACCCTAATGTCACGGTCTACGACGGCTGCGTCATCGGCAACCGGGTAATCCTCCATGCCGGCGCGGTCATCGGCGCTGATGGTTATGGCTTCGCGACGCACGATGGCGTGCATCACAAGATCCCGCAGGCGGGGAACGTCCTTATCGAGGATGACGTGGAGATCGGTGCGAATTCGTGCGTCGACCGCGGCGCTATTGGGAGCACGATCATTGGCCGGGGGACGAAGATCGACGACCTGGTCATGATCGGGCACAGCGTGCGGATCGGGCCGGGGTCGCTGGTCGTCGCGCAGGTTGGGATCGCCGGGAGCGTGACGGTCGGTGCGAACACGACGATCGCGGGACAGGCCGGCATCGCCGGGCACCTGCACCTGGGCGAGCGGGTGACGATCGCCGCCAAGAGCGGCGTGATCAGCGACATCCCCGATGGCGCGACGGTGATGGGCATGCCCGCCATGCCCGCCAGCCACGGCCGGCGCGTGTATTCCGTCTTCACGCAATTGCCTGAACTGCTCGAACGGATCAAGCACCTCGAGCAGCAAGTCGAAAACCTGACGATGATCGGGGGAGATGAGGGCGTGGAAGTCGTGTGAAGCGCCCGCGCTTTCCCATTTAGCCGCCCCGCTTGCGGGGCGCTTTTCGTTCGATTGCAAGAAAAACCATCACCCCGCAAGCGGGGCGGCTAAACGGGGGACTTTGGGAGAACTCCTTTCCGACCGCCATGACACCGACCGATCACAACCTCTGGCAGCAACTGTTCTGGCTGCTCATTCTCGCGATCCCCATCGCGGCGGTGTCGCGCACCATCGTGTTTGAAGAAGTCTTCCGCGAGCCGCGCGAGTTCTGCCAGCGCAAGAGCAGGACCTGCGGCAGCCTGCTCCAGCGGAAGTTTTTCTATCTGTTCACCTGTGAATACTGCTTCAGCCACTACGTGACGATCTTGTTTCTCTTCGTCACGCGCTACCAGCTGCTTATTCCGGGCTGGCGGGGATACCTCATCGCGCTGTTCGCGCTGGTGTTCGTCGCGAACCTGTACCTGAACCTGTACGGCCGGCTGCGCGTGGACATCACGAGCGAGAAGAAGGAAATCGAGGTCAAGGAAAAGCAGGTCGAGGCGACGGAGAAAGCAATCGAGGCCAAGGACGTCGAGATTCAGAAGCTCGAGCAAGAGATGAACGAGGCCCATGTCGCGGACTCGTGACGGCGGAAAGGAGAATGCAACCGCGGTTGCATCGTTTTTCTTTGGTCACGAATCCACCCGAACGTGATTTCCAAGGCGGCGGGGAATAAGATCCCGCCGTCATGACGACGGAGCAGCAGGTGTCACGGATGAACGGGCCACGGACGAGCCGCGCCAAGCGCTGGACGGTCGCCGAGCCGCACGCCGGCGCGGCCGATCTTGCCCAGCGGCTGCGCACGTCCACCCTCATCGCCCAGATCCTGCTCAACCGCGGCCTGAGCGAGGCGCAGGCGTGCCAGGACTTCCTGCGGCCGAGCCTCAAGTGCCTCCACGACCCGGCGACCATTCCCAACCTGACCAAAGCCGCCGAGCGAATCGCCCACGCGATTCGCCAGAAGCAGAAGATCGTCATTTACGGCGACTACGACGTCGACGGCATCACCGCCACCGCCATCCTCTGGCACGCGATCAACCTCCTGGGCGGCTCGGCCGACACGTACATCCCCCATCGCGTCGACGAAGGCTACGGCCTGAACGCGCAGGCGCTGAAGGAGCTGTGCACCAGCGGCGCGCAACTGATCATCAGCGTCGACTGCGGCGTCACCGCGATCGAGCCGGCCAAGGTCGTGCGCGAGTGCGGCGTGGACCTGATCATCACGGATCATCATGAGTGGCGAGAGGTGAAGGCGGAAGAACGTGGTGGGGTGGTGGAGTCGTTGGGTGGTGGAGTAAATGCTCCTACTCCACCACTCCACCGCTCTACCACTCCACCACCTCCTTTCCTTCCCGACTGCTTCACCGTCGTCCACCCTCGCCTTCCATCTAATCAACCGGCTTACCCCAACCCGCATCTCTGCGGCGCCGGGGTGGCGTTCAAGCTGGCGTGGGGCATCGGACAGGCGATGAACGGGAACGCGTCGAAGGTGTCCGAACCCTTCCGCGCGTTTCTCGTCGAAGCGACGGCGCTGGCGGCGCTGGGGACCATCGCCGACGTCGTCCCGCTCATCGGGGAAAACCGCATCCTCGCCGCCTTCGGGCTTAGTGGCCTCAAGCAGAGCAAGCTGGTGGGCATTCGCGCGCTGATCGAGTCGGCGAGCCTGACGGGCCAGAAGCTCGACAGTTATCACGTCGGATTCCTGCTCGCCCCCCGGCTCAACGCCTGCGGGCGGATGGGTCACGCGCAGCTCGCCGTCGAGATGCTCACGAAGGCGGAAATGCCGCGCGCCATGGAGATCGCCACCTACCTCGAGCAGCAGAACCGCCAGCGGCAAACGATCGAGAAGCAGATCCTGGCCGAAGCGCTTCAGCAGGTGTCGGATCTGAAGATGGACGGGGACGACTGCCGGGCGATCGTCCTCGCCGGCGCCGGGTGGCACGCGGGCGTGATTGGGATCGTCGCGTCGCGCATCGTCGACCGGTTCAACCGCCCGACGATCATCATCGCCCTCAACGCCGACGGGATTGGGCAGGGCAGCGGGCGGTCGATCCTCGGCTTCCACCTGACGAAGGCGATGGATTCCTGTGCGGATTTGTTGATCGGCTACGGGGGGCACGAGATGGCGGCGGGTCTGAAAATCGACGCCAACAACCTCGATGCATTTCGTCAGCAATTCTGCGAGTACGCCGGCGGCGCGCTCGAGCCCGAGCAGTTGATCCCCGAGCTGAGGCTCGACAGCCTGGCCGAGCTGGCGCAGGTGACGGCGGCGCTCGTGGCCGATCTCCAGCGCATCGGCCCGTTCGGCATGGGCAACCGCAAGCCGCTGCTCGTCGCCCGCGGGCTTGAGCTGGCGGCGCCCCCGCGCCGCGTCGGCAAGACCGGGGACCATTTGCAGCTCTACGTCCGCCAGGGCGACAGCCGCATGAAGTGCATCGCCTTCGGCCACGGCAACCTGTTCGACCAGCTCCGGGCGGGCACGATGCTGGACCTGGCATTCGAGCCGACGCTCAACGAGTACAACGGCAGCGTGAGCGTGGAGCTGGCGGTGAAGGATTTACAGGTGGTTTGAGTCCCTCGTAAACTCCAGCAGACGCCACCACCGCCTTCCGCGACCTCCCTCTGACATCAGCTTCAGAACGGGTTGTAGATCTCCAGGATGTTGGAGTCGTTGTAGCCGATCTGCATAGAGCGCGGCCCGCCGCCAGCGACGTAGATGCGTCCGCCGTGCAGCAGCGGGAAGATCCCATGTCGCGCCGTCGGCATGGGTGCGCCCAGCCGCCAGCTGTTGGTGAGGGGATTGTAAATATCGACGCGGTCGTAGGTATGGTACTCATTGGCGCCGGGGCCGTCCTTGGTCTCGCCGCCCATGATGTAGAACTCGCCGTTCAAGTAGACCGCCTTGCCCATCCCGCCGCGCCCGATCGGCAGCGGCGCAATGTCCGACCCGCTCGACGCGCTGCTTTCCCAGGTGTTGGTGAGCGGGTCGTAGATCTGGACGGTGTTGTAGCCGTTGCTCGTGTTGTTGTTGCCCGTGCGCCCGCCGAAGACATACATCTTCTGCCCATCGGTAGCGGCGGCGGCGTGGTTGCGCCCCTGGGGCATGGACGCGATCATCGTCCAGGTGTTGGTGGCGGGGTTGTAGCGTGCGGCGAGGTTGGTCGTGCCCGTCCCGGCCGTGCTGCCGGCGGTCGACCCGACTACTCCGCCCGCGACGTAGATCATGCCGCCAATCAGCGCTGTGGCGCTGCTGCCGGCGGAGAAGGGCATGTCCGCTCCCAGCGTCCATTGGTTCGTCGCCGGATTGAAGATCTGCAGCTTTCCGCTGGCCGCGCCCAGTCCGCCGATGAGGTACAGCTTGCCGTTGTAGACTTCGGCGGCGTAGTGGTCGCCCTGGTAGGTCAGTCCCGCCACGGCTGCCCAGGCGCCGGTGGAGAGGTTGTAGGCGTAGGTGCTCGAGCTGCCGTCGCCGAGGACGTACATCTTGTTGCCGATGACGCCGCCGGCGACTTCACCCAGCTCCACGGGGATGGTGGCGCCGATCTCCCACTTCCGGCTAAAGGCCAACTTCCAGGTGGTGCTGCTCGGACTGGAGCCGGTGGTCTGGCCGCCGCTGACGATGATTTCGCCGCCGATGACCCCGGCGATGGGGGACTTGCGCGTGGCTGGGATGGGCGTGATTGCCGCCCAGGTGTTGCTCGCGGGGTCGTACTCGATGACATCCTTCAGCGAGACCACGTCGTTGGTCAGTCCGCCCACCACGACGATGCGTCCGTTGCGGGCGAACGTGGAGGCGGCGATGTGGCCGCGGGGGCTGGGCAGATCGGCCGCCTGCGACCAGCTCTTGGACACTGGGTCGTAGACGTGCACGTCGTCCTGGTTCCCGGTGTTTTCGTTCAGCGCGTGCTGCCCGCCGATGACGTAGAGCTTCCCCCCCACCGCGGCGCCGCCGAGGTGGTTGCGCGGGTTGGGCATGTTGGGCGCGCTGACCCACCCGGCGGCGAGGTTATTCAGGTCCAGCCGCCAGTGGCTGGCCGAGTCGGTGACGCGGTCCGGTTCCATGCCACCCAGGAAGTGCAGCGCGTCGCCCAGTTTGATCAACACACCGGCCCCGCGCGCCGCAGGGAGAGCGGGCCCGGCGGACCAAGTGTTGCTCAGCGTGTCGTATTTCCAGACCTTGTTCGTCGCCGGACCCGGGTCGTCTCCGACCCACCCGCCTGTCAGGTAAATGACGTTGCCCACGACGGCGACGCCCGCGTGCGTCACCGGTTCGGGAAGGTCAGCGATGCGCGTCCACGTGTTCGTCGCGGGGTCGTAGACGTCGCTGCGCACGCTGGCGTCAGCCAGAGCGTCGAAGGGGCCGAGCAGGTAGAGCTTGCCGCCAACGACGGCGGAATTGGCCTCGACGTGGGCCGTCGGCGCCGGCGCCACCGTCTGCCACGTGGCGGTGCCGCTGGCGGGCGTGCTCGATTGGCCTGATGTGAGCTTGATCCAGTCGAAGTTGCCCGCAGAGCCGTAGGTGGAATTGGTGTCGATGGCCAGCCGCAGCACGTGTATGCCGGTGGGCAGGGTCACGTTATTCGTCAGCGTCGTCCACTTCTCGTGCCCGCCGGTGTTGG
>JBBSLV010000249.1:0-6355 GCA_038233535.1 Tepidisphaerales bacterium
ATCATCAGCTCCGCCGCCAGCGTGATGAACACCTGCGGCCCGGTGCTGTACATGAGCGTGTAACGGATCGGTCCGCCGCGCATGGAGAGGGCGAGCAGCCCGATGGCGGCGGTCGCGAGGCCGGCCTCGAAGCGAATCGTGCCGGCGATCGCGCTGCCGAGCAGCGCGCACGCGACGGTGAGCACGAGCGTGATGAACAGCGCGACGGCGGGCGACGGCTGCTGGAGCAGGCTCGCATCAAACCCGCGATGCGCGGGGATTCCCATCGCAGCGCCGGCGAACCAGCAAAGCAGAAATGCACCAATCGAGCCGACGCTCAGGAGGAACCGGGCACGCTGGTAGGAACTGATCGTCATGAATGAGGTGGCAGGTGCGCGGCGCGGCGCAATGTGCCTAACAGTTGCCCAACATTTTGGCGCGTCATATGATCCGACGAACGCCGGATCACGGCCGCGCGGCGACGATAGCACAAAGCCCGCGATGCCGCGAGAACTCAATCGACGAACCATTCACCGGGGACGACCGCATTGCAGACGCTATTCGGCGAAGTTCGAGATCCCCAACCCGATGCCGAACCCGGCGTCCAAGGCCCGTTCGCGGGCGTGGCGCTCGAGCAGAGCATCGACCGGCTGCTCGATTACTCAATCCCGAAATCGCTCCAGCCGTCGCTGCGCGTCGGACAGCGCGTGCGCGTCCCGCTCGGGCGGAACAACCGCGCCGCGCGCGGCTACGTCGTCTCGATCCACCCGACGAGCGCATATCCGCGGATCAAGCCATTGTCGGGCATTGAAGATGATCGCGTGCTGTTCCCGCCGAAGCTGATGGAGCTGTCGCGGTGGATGAGCCGGTACTACGTCTCGCCGCTGGGGACCGTGCTGGAGAGCGTGGTCCCGTCGGCGGTGAAGAAGAAGGTGGGGATCGGGTACAGCCAGGTCGTGCGCGTCGCGCTGCCCCCGGAGAAGGTGCAGGAGATCCTGGAAAAGACCAAAGCGCCCAAGCGCCGCGCGATCCTGGCGCGGCTGCTCCAGATCGAGCCGGACGGGTCGATCGAACTCGTTCGTCTGGCGGGCGAAGCCGGCGCGACGCCCGCGACGGTGCGCAAGCTCGTCCGCCTCGGGCTGATCACGATCACGCCCGAAGTCGATCTGCCGCGTCTCACCGCCGATGTTCAACCGTCGGCCGGCGATGAGCCTGACATCGCGCTCAACGACGGTCAGCAGAAGGTTTTCGACGAGATGAAGTTGAAGGTCGCCGGCGGGGCGGGATTCTCCGTGAGCCTGCTGCACGGCGTCACGGGCAGCGGAAAGACGGAAGTTTACCTCCAGTGCATTCGTGAGATCGTCGCGCAGGGCAGGCAGGCGATCGTGCTCGTGCCCGAGATCGCGCTGACGCCGCAGACCGTTCGCCGCTTCATCGCCCGGTTTCAGCGCGTCGCCATCCTGCACAGCGGGCTGACGGCGACGCAGCGCCACCGGTTCTGGCAGCAGATCATGACGGGCATGGCCGACGTGGTCGTCGGCGCGCGCTCGGCGGTGTTCGCGCCGCTGCCGAACCTGGGGATCATCGTCGTCGACGAGGAGCACGAGTCGAGCTACAAGCAGGACACGGCCCCGCGCTACAACGCCCGAGACGTGGCGATCAAGCGCGGGCAGATCGAAGGCGTGCCGGTGTTGCTGGGGAGCGCGACCCCGTCGCTGGAGTCGTATGCAAGGGTTCACGGGAGGGTTCAGGGTTCGGGGTTCAGGGTTCAGGAAGGAGAGGGCGGAAGCCCGTCTTTGGCTTTACCTGGACCGCGAACCCTGAACACTGAACCCTCTTGCAACCCTGAACCCTCGCGCAACCCTGAACCTTCTCTCCTCGTCCTCCCCGCCCGCGTTCGCGGCCTCTCGATGCCGCACGTCGAGCTGGTCGACATGCGGCAGGAGAACCGGTCCCGTCGCGGCGTGCACCTGATGTCGCAGCGGCTCGAACACTTGCTGCGCACCACGCTGGAGTCAGGTCATCAGGCGATCCTGCTCCTCAACCGCCGGGGGTATTCGAACTTCGTCTACTGCCCATCCTGCCAGAACGTGATTCAGTGCAAATATTGCGACACGACGATGACCTACCACCGCGGCGCCGCAGCGCATGCGAAGGACGCGAGCAGCGCCGAGGGTGTGCACACGGGGCAACTGCATTGCCACTACTGCCTGGCGGTGAACCCGCTGCCGGAGAAGTGCGAGGCGTGCGGGAAGAAGCTGAGCCTCTTCGGCCTGGGCACGCAGCGCGTCGAGGAGGAGATCGCACGCAAATTCCCGGAGCTGAAATTCGCCCGCGTCGACAGCGACACGATGCGCAGCAGCAAGGACTACGAAGCGCTTCTCGACCGATTCGCGCGGCGGGAGGTGCAGGTGATGCTCGGCACGCAGATGATCGCCAAGGGGCTGGACTACCCGAACGTCACGCTCGTCGGGGTGATCAGCGGTGACACGGCGTTGGCGCTGCCCGATTTCCGCGCCGCCGAGCGGACGTTTCAGTTGATCACGCAGGTCGCCGGGCGCGCCGGCCGGGGCGATGCGCCGGGGCGCGTCGTGTTGCAGACGTTTCTTCCCGACGACCCCACGATCCGCTCGGCCATCAAACAGGACTACGCCGGCTTCGCCCAAACCGAGCTCCGCCAGCGCAGGGAAGTCGGGCTGCCCCCGTTCGCGCGGATGGCGCGGATCATCCTGCGCGGCCAGGACCAGGAGAAGCTCCACAAGCTCTGCGAAGTCCTCGCCGCCCACTTAAGCGGCGCCCTCGCCGCCGAGCGGGAGGAGGTTCGCATGAAGGGGCCGATGCCATGCGCGATCAGCCGCATCGCGGGCTACTTCCGCAACCAGATCGTGCTGCTCAGCCGCAACCCCGCGCCGCTCCAGCGCGTTCTGGCCGCCGTGCGCGAGAAGGGCGGATTGGCGCGCAGCGACCGCGTCGCGGTGGACGTCGATCCCGTGTCGCTGCTTTAGAGCGTTTCCAGAGGAGCTCGAAGTTCGCTCTGGGGGGGGAGGTTTGCGTGCGGGAAGACGAAGCTACTGCGCCCGGAACTTGCCGAAGTGGCTTTCCTCGTCGGGGAACTGCTCGCTCGTCGACTGCGGGATGCTCGCGGGGTTGCGCTCCTTCATGAGGATGTGCTTGCTGAGCTCCAGCCGGGTGATCATCGCGTCCATGTCGGCGGGGCGCTTCTGCGGGCGCGTCGCGACGCATTCCATGACAAGGTTCGACAAAGCGGGGGGCACCTTCGGATTGAGGTCCATCGGCGTATCGATCTTGCTGTCCAGCAGGAAGCTGTTGTCGCCCTTCTTGTTCACCGTGTAGAGCGTGGGGATGACCTTGCCCGTCAGCGACCAGTACAGCGTCGCGCCGAGGTTGAACACGTCGGTCTGCACGCTGATCGGGCGGCGGGAGACCTGCTCGGGGGCGATGTAGTCGGGGGTGCCCTGGATGCGCTCCTTGACCGTCCCGATCTTGCAACTCTGCCCGAAGTCGATGACCTTCACATTGCCCGAGCCGTTTCTCAGGATGTTGTTGGGCTTGATGTCGCAATGCGCGTAGCCCATCTGGTGCATGGCCCGGAGCCCGTGGGCGGCCTGGATGAAGGTGTCGACGATCTCGATGAGGTCGGTGGGAGGCCGGACATCTAGGGGCTTCCCGTCAACGAGCTCCATCGTCAGGAAGGCCTCGTTCACCTTCATCAAGAGGCTCTTGACCACCTTCAGGTCGAACGTGCGTCGGAGGTTCGTGTGGGTGAACTGCTTACTGACCTCGAACTCCGTCTGCATCTGTTCGATGAAGCGAATGTCCTTTTGATCGGTGCGCACGACGTGCTTGAGCGCGAACGTCTTGCGCGTTTCGGGCTCGACGACCGCGTAGATAGTGCTTCCCGCACCCTCTCCGAGCCGCTCCAATACCTCATAGTGGAGGAGTTTTTGGGCCATGAGGACATCGCCCACCCAGCTTCGGTCCTCGCCCGTCCCCTATAGGTGGAATTCCGGGGTGACGCTCATCTATCCGCGGCCGATGACAATTTTATGATGATAGGCAGGCCGCCGACGATCAAACCGATTCGCTCTTTGTGTCAAGTTGTGCAGACTCCGGGAACGCTTGGGCTTCCCCGCCCCCCGGATTGGGTAAGTGGTGTCGGGACAACGAGACCGACCCGCCCGCTCCGGCACACCGTTCCGCGGCGGGTCGTAACTTAGAATAACGTCTGGTTAATAGCAAGGGTATCTTGGATCGGCAACGCGGGACGCGGGACGGGTGCGGTGGCCAAGCAGGCGCGGGCGTTGGGGGACTGGGGGTGCACACGCCATTCATGCGTATGGGAAAACCCGCCCGCTGAAGCAGGCTCGCCGTTAGGGAAGCAGCTCGGCGCGGAAGGCCCCGGTGGGGAAGTATTTTCCGCTGCCGGCGGCGGAGTTGGGCTGGTCGATCAGCAGGACGTGGTCCGCCGGGATGCCCATCCGGCGCTGAAGCGTACGGGCGAGCTGGCTGAGGCGGTGCAATTGCGTGGGCGTGGGGACGGTCCGGTCGAAGTCGCCGACGAGGCAGATGCTGACGCACGCCGGATCGATGGTCGAGCCTTTGATCGGAGGCAACGCGGCAACCTGCTGGTCCCATCGCTGGCCGATCTGGATCTCCCCGTCGATCGCGCCGTCGCCGTTCCCGATGACAAAGTGATCGCCCACGCCGTGCGAACCTTGCCCGAGGGTCAGGGCGTTGCCGGCGTTGGTGCGGGTGTGGCGGATATAGATGTACTTCCAGCGGCCGGGGTCGGCGGGAACCTTGGTGTCGAAGATCACGTCCAGCGACGAGGGGGCCTCGATCGCGTACAGGCTGCTCGCCGCGTCAGGTGACACCGGCGCGGGGGCCAGCGCCAACAGAAGGGCGCTCGTGATGGTGAGCACGCCCATGAGCGAGGTGAAGACGACAAACTTGCGCTGCGAGGTTTTCACGCCGGATCCCACCGATTCTCGAGCGTCCCTGAGCTACCTGGTTGCACTTATCGACCCACCGTGGGGTCCGATAATACCGGGGAGGGATGCTCTAGTAACTACATCGGCCAGCCTTGGCCTATCGTGATAGCAAATCGTTCAAAATTTTGATTAAGCGAGGCGAATCACTCAACTATGACCCGTCGTTGCCCGCGTAGACGTTCTGGATGATACCACTCATCCAAGTGTCGTGCTTGTTTTGACTTCGAAGACCATGCTCGCTGAAGCGAGCACGCCGAGAGGGATCGCTTTTCACTGTGCGTAATCACTCAGCTCGCTCTCGCTCAGTTCGCGGTATTGTCCGCCCGTCATCTGCGCGACCGTTTTCAGCGCGCTGCTCTGCCCGGAGCCTCCGATCGCGACCGTGTGGATGACGACCTGCACGTTTTTCTTCGTGTCTTTCACCATCTGCACGAACGAGTCGTCCAGGTCCGCCCCTTTGCCCGTGGCGATGACGACGGCGGCGGGGCGCTGCTTAATGGCTTTGGCGAGGGCGGGGCCCGCATCCGTCGCGCCGAAGGCGTACACCTCGTCGGTCTGCCGGCGGATCATCGTCAGGTTCGCTTCGCTGGCGAAGGTCAGCAGCGCGGGAAATGTGCCGGCGTCCTGGCCGTTGTCCCAGAAGATGATCTGAAACCGTCGCTGGGGACCCAGCGAACCAATCGACTTCAGCGTCGCCTCCTTGAGCGACCCGAAGGGCGACTGCGTGCTGCTGCCGCGGTCCAGGAGGTAAACGACGCTTTCGTGCTCCAGCGGAATCCCGCAGAACGTCGGCGCGACGGCCGGCGCCGCGGTGGCGCCGCCGTTGGCGCCCGCGCCCCTGGCGGGCTGCGCGCCGGGGGTCGTGCCGTTGGTGTCGCGCTGCGTCACGAGGATGAGGATCACGATCAGCAGGAAAATCACGACGATGGCGGCGATGCCCAGGATCATCGTCATGTTGGTCTTCGGCGCCGCCGGCGCGACAGCGCCCGGCGGGCGCGCCGAACGCGACGACAACCCGCTCCCGGTAAGCCCGCTGCTGGTGACGACTTCCGCCAGCTCGTCCAGCCCCGTCCCGACCGACGCGTCGCGCACGCGCTTCTGGTATAGCGTCTTGGGCGTCTTCACCCCCAGCCCCGCCGCAGTCCCGCCGGGGCCGTCCTTCTTCTTCGACGGAACTGTCTGAATTGTCCCACAGTGCTGGCACCGACACACGCCCCCGGCGAATGCGTCGTCGATCGACAGGAGGGTCTGGCAGTTGGTGCAGGTGATCGAAATCATGGGTCAGTAGGCAGTAGGCAGGAAGGCAGGAAGGCAGTAGACAGCGAAGATGGGGGCTCGCATTCTCCTACTGCCTACTGCCTATC
>JBBSLV010000250.1:0-6334 GCA_038233535.1 Tepidisphaerales bacterium
GATGAGTCGCACCCCCGCGGATCATCCGCCACGCGTTCCCAAGATCGGCGTGCAGGTCAAAGTCGTCGGGGATCGCGAATGGGCGATCGGTCAACCGAATTGATGTGAATCGATTGAGCTTGAGCCGCCGCACTTCGCCACGCTCGCCGTGGTGGCCGACCACGTACCATGCGCGCTGACAGAACCACAGCGCATAAGGCCGCAGTTCGAATTCCCCGTCAGCGTGTTTGCGCGGGTCGTTATTGTCGAAGTCCTTTGTCTTCTTGGCGGCGTCATACGTGCAAAGCAGGATGCGCCGGGCGGCGATGGCCGAGCGGACTTCGTTGTACACGTCGCGGCAGGAGTCGTCGCCGGCTGAGCGGGCGAGATCGATGTGTACGTGGCCGTCGATGGGCTCAAGGGAACCCAGGACGGCGGTCGGCAACTGTGATCGCAGTTTTTCCGCAGCGCGAGCGGCGGCACCGAGGAAGGGAATTTGTGCGCCGTCGCCGACTTCTTCGAGCAATGCGACGATCGCCATCGACTCTTCGATTGTGAACTCGACGGGCGGCATGAAAAAGCCGGGCGCAACGCGATACCCCCGGGCATCGGCATCGTAAGAACACGGGACACCGGCCCCATTTAGCGCGGCGATGTCGCCGTAGATCGTTCGCTCGTGGACTTCACAAAGCCGCGCAAGGTCAGCCGCATTACGCCCCCGTTTCGACTGAATCGCCGCGAGCAGCCGCAGCAGACGATGCACGCGGGTATAAACTCGCCCCATACCCGAACCGTACCATGCTTGGCCGAGGTAACCAATCGGCGTTCGGGGAGCGACAAACTGGGAGTTCATAACGCGGAGAACGTGCTGCCTGCGGTCGGAGGCGCCGCCTCGGCCAAAATTTTTCCCGCCCCTGCTGTCATGCCGCGTGGCGCAGCCGTTGGCAGTCAAAGCAGATCGGCTTTCCGCTGGCCGTGCAGGCGAAACGGCCCATAACGAACCTCCGATCATGCTGCTGCGTCTCGCGCCCAGTTTGCATATGCAAACCATGTTCAAGACGCAACGTGTTCTTCAACGCCATGGCGTCGATTATTGCCCATGACGGCAATGTCAGTTCCAACTCAAATTCCAGCGTTTCGAGGTCGATCTCTATCCTCGAGATAAGCACGGCGGCCAGACGTTTCAGCAGCGCGTTGGGCATCTTATCCAGCCGCCGGACGACGCCGGCCAACTCGGCGACGATCGCGCGAGCCTGGTCGGCGGGCTTGTGCGCAGCGCCAGTGTGACGGTCGGCGCTGGCGATCCGTGACTCCAACTCCTCCAGCCGGCGCTCGCATTGCTGGATCTTCTGCCTGGCGATTTCGCGGCCGTGCTTACCAAGGCCGAGCAGGTCCTGGTATTCCTCTCGGATTTCGTCGCGCTCGATGACCATCTCCGACCGCTCGCGGTTGTCGCGCGAGCGCGTTTTCTGCTCGGCCTTGATTGCCTTCTCCAGCGCCGCCGTCATGTCCGGCGCCTGGGCGAAGATCTCGCTCGTGGCGCGTAAAACTGCGGCCTCCAATGGATCGGCCTTGATCCTTCGGGTCAGGAGCGCGTCGCGGATAGGCGAAGTGCGGAACTTGGTAATGCTGTACAGTCGGTAGCGCTTATCTCTCGCATAGGTCGAGTACCCGCCCATGGTGTAGCCGCCCTGTTTGCTGGTGAGGAGCCCGGTGAGCAGGTAATCGCTGTCGGGATGCCGGGGCCGGCGCCGGCGTTGCGGATTAGCTGCAATCCCCGCCTTGCGATCCAGCGACCGCTCAATGTACTTCGCGGCCAGCGGGCGCAGATCAGGATCGAGCAGGCGGAGCAGCAGCGGGTATGTTTTCTCATGCCATTCATTGCGGGGGCGTATTTCCAGCGGCAAGTGCTTCCGACGCTCGGCCAGCACCTTCGGGCTGTGCTTTCGTATCTTCGGGGAGATCGGATTGCGGGCGGCATGGACGGCGCGGGTCTTCATGTTCGTCATGCCCGTGCCCAGGTAGACCTTGTTCTGAAGAATGTAGTCGACCGATACCGCGGACCAGAGTCCGCCGCGCGGCGCGCCGATGCCGCGATCATTGAGTTCTACCGCGATGCGGCGTGATCCCCAGTCGTGTTTGAAGAAGAGCGTGAAGATCAGGACGACCGTGGCGAGCGCATCGGGATCGCCGGGGACGAGGACGATCTTCTCGTTCGCCTGCTTGCGGTAGTGCAGCGACTTGGCCTTCTTCGGATTCTTCGGAAAGGTCTGGAGGATGTGCTTGGGCTTTGGCTTCTTCCCCATCGCGTCGACATGGAGCTTAAGCTGCCGGCCGTCGGGCAGAAGGCGGGTAATGTGCGACGGCTTGCCGTCAATCGTGTACATGAAGTCCAGCCCGTGCGGCGGGACGTTGCAGTGGGCCATTCCGCCGGATTCGAACGCCGACATCATCCCCCGCGCGATGGCGGGGGCCAGCGTCTTGATCCACATCTTGGCGGCGAAATAGTAGGCGGGCTTGACCAGGTCTCCGTCTTCGCCGGCCGGTAGCGCGGTGGTCGCGAAGACGACCTCGATCCCTTCCCGTTCCAGTTCATACTCGACGTTCA
Organism: Tepidisphaerales bacterium; assembly: GCA_038233535.1. Classification (GTDB taxonomy): domain Bacteria; phylum Planctomycetota; class Phycisphaerae; order Tepidisphaerales; family Tepidisphaeraceae; genus DASYWJ01. The sequence goes on from JBBSLV010000250.1 coordinate 2,588, forward strand.
TCCCATGCTTGATGCCGGCGCGGGTGAAGCGGCTGATGTCGGTCAGGACCAATACGTCAAAATCGTCGTGTTCGCGCTTGTGCCGAATGATGTCGTCGAAATCGGTGCGGGCGCCCGGGACGCTGGCGGTAACGCCTTCCTGCTTGAAGGTCTTGACGATCGTGAGACCGTTGGCGCGGCAGAAGGCCTTCCCGATCTTGTCCTGATCGAAAATCGAAGTTCCGGTCTGGCGCGAGGTGCTGCACCGCAGGTCCAAGGCGGCACGGCGGCCGTCGAGATGTGGGTAGATGTTCATGGTTGCGATTGCCGCTCGAAGTGCTGCCGAACTGTCTCGGAAAGGAAGAGATCGATGACGGCCTCCATTTGACGCTCTTTTTCGGGCGTCTGCCGCCGTACGGAGACAGCGACGGCAACGGGCTTTCGGCCGTCGCGGCGAAGGCGACTCGACTCCGTCTGGAGTCGAGGGCCATCAGCGACGGCTTCGCGCCCATTCCCTGAGGTCGTCTTTCGCGCCATGTGCTTCCTGCTCCTTCCGCCAAAATCCGTGTATTCCCCGCTATGGGCGTCGTGCTTCGTCGATAGCGTGCTTTATTTGATGTAAAATCGATCTTGCCCGCCGCCGATCTCGGCGCCATTGGAGCATTCGCCGGTGGTCCTGATGTGGTTCTGAACCTCGCTCTTCAACACATTTTCCGTCATCTTGATAGCCGCGGGCAGGTGAAGTCGACACCAGCCGATGAGCGCCCGCTCGTCCATGACGAGCAGCTTCGAGGGCTCCTGGCGGAACCCTAGGACACCAGCCGGCCGAAGCCCTCATTCGATTCCTCGGCCCTCTCTTCCTCGGGCGCTTAGCGCTCGTCGTACTCGACGAAGCCCACATGGTTCAGTTTGACGGCAAAGCAGATGACCTGCGCAGCGCCGAGAGCCGTCCGCTCCGACTGGAGTCCCTTGTCGCGAGACTCCTCGCGCACGTGCCTGAAGATCGCAGTCCAAGTGATCGCGCTGTCCGCCGTCGCGGCGGGAATGGAAATGACACTCGCCAAATGGGTAACCGGCGACGACGGGGCAACGCCCGCCAAGACTCTCTACCGCAGCACCCGTCAGCTGATCGGGCGGCTACAGTGCAGAACCGGCCGATCCTTCGACATCCGCTATGACCTCCTCGACCGTGCAAGCCTCCGGTTTGACGAGACGGGCGACGGGGGGACGCCGTACATCCCGCGCCCGTTCCCGTCCCACCCGCCAGCGCCAACGTTCGAGTCATTGGGGCCAGAGAAGCGGCTCCGGCCGTACCTGTTCTGGGCGGCAATGCACCTGGTATCGCCCGCAAACTCGAAACGCCGACACGCGGTACTCATCTCGATCCCTCAGAAGATCGGCGGCTACGCAGAAGACCTGCTCACCCTGATCGAGGACGAGTGGTCCGAGGAGGATTTGCCCGACATATTTTCGCCGCCAGTGGACCCGGACAAGCTCGACAAGTGGGAGCGGTGCTTGCGGGCATGCGCGGATTACTTTGGGACGACATCGCGAGAATATCGGCTGTTGGCAAAGGGAATCGTGGCGCATCACGGCAAGATGCCTGGCTTGATGGCGCGGCTGCTCGTCCAACTCGTCGATGACGGCGTGGTTCACCTCATCCTCGCAACTTCGACACTGTCGGAGGGGGTTAACCTCCCATTCGAGGTTGTCCTGCTGCCGACGGTGCGTCGTGGAAAGGATTGGTTGAGCCCGAGCGAGTTCGCAAACCTCGCCGGCCGTGCTGGGCGCCCCGGCTACGGGACCGAAGGCAAGTGCCTCGTCCTTCTGAGCGATTCAAACGACTGGAGTTCCAGGCGGGTCGCTAGGGAGTACGAATCACTCATCAATAAGTTGAAAATGAGCTCTAGCGAGGGAGCGACCGCTTCGGCCGGCGGGCGCAGCGCGCTCGCTGAGCTGTTAACGGCGCTGTGGACGCAATGGCGCACCGCGGCCCAGTCCACAAGTGAGGCCGCGTTTCTGAAATGGCTTGAGACGACGGCGACTCTTGCGCCGTCGCCGTCGAAGGTCAACACTGCGGCGCTCATTGACACGCTTGACGCGCTTGACAGTATTCTGCTCGCGTCGATCGTCGAGATTGAAGCTCTCGCCGGGGCGACCATGACACTGGCAGCATTGGAGGCGAGGCTCGCGGAGATTTGGCGGCGATGCTACGCGCACTACGCGTCAAGCGCGGAAGCAGAGGTATTTTTTGGCCGCTGGTTCCTGCGGCGGGGACAGGCTCTTACCACGACGATCTACCCAGATGCTGACGAGAGGCGCCGCCTCTACCGAAGCGGCCTGCCGCCTCGCCTTGGCGACCAACTGGCTAAGCTTTACCCGCAGGTCCGCCAGTACCTGGAGAGCGGCGCAGATTACGCCGTCCGAGACACCAACGGACAGTTTGAGTTCATGCGCGGGCTCGTCGAACTCCTCCCGGCTCATCCCCGATTCTCGCTGGCCACGAAAATGCCCCCGCGCGCCTCATGGACAGAAATGCTGCGTTGGTGGTTGGACCCAACCGGGCCGGCTGAGAACCCGGGCGCCAAGCAGGTCTCCGATTGGTACGACTATGTGGCTACGAACTTCGTTTACCGCTTTGCGTGGGGCATCGGCTGCACCCTCGCACTTGCCGCCAACGAAGCTCACGACGACGAGCTGCAACCGACGACGCTCGATAGCTGGGGTGACCTCGGCCTGCCGTGGATCGCGCTCTGGCTCAAGGACCTGGTGGTCTGGGGAACGCTCGATCCGGTCGCTGCGTACTTGCTCGGCCGCGGCCGGGCCGGCACACGTTCAGAGGCGTCAGCCCTTGCGAAACAGTATTACGCTGCGCACACGAACTTAGAGGCTGACGAGCAACTGAACCCTAAGACGATTCGCGCGTGGGCAGAGGAGCTACCGAAGCTGGCGGCGCCGCCTTCCCGTCCCAAGCCAAAGCCGCCCTTCAAGGCGAAGCTGGAACGAACGTTCCCGAAGAGGGGTAGCCAGCGGTGGCGCGTCCTGCCGGCGGAGAATGGGAATAAGCTAAGTTGGATCGACCCGGCAGGTTATGTACTCCCCTCCGGCGAACGGCCGCCAAACTGGTCGAGCAGTTTCCTAAACGACGGCGACTTCTTCCTCGACGTAGACTCGCAGACGGTGCTCTACGAGCCATACCTCTGAGTGGCAGTAAGCATGCAATCGGGAAGCGGTGCGGGTGATTGAGATCGGCGCGGAAAACGGGTGCACGCTTTCGAGCTTGATCGACGGACGGTTGCCAAAGGCGGCCGGACGGGGACAAGCCGGGGATGGTGAACGTGCATCAGTATTTGAACATTCGCGTCGCGCACCAGAAGGACGAATCCAAGCGTTCGATCGCGCGTCGGCTGCATCATTCGCAGCAGACCGTGGCCAACGCGATTGCTTCACAGACGGGTCAGCCGCCGGGCTACACGCGTAAGAAGCCGGCGGCCCTGCCGAAGCTGGGCTCGTTCGTCGCGGCGATCGACGCCATTCTCCTCGCCGACGAATCGGCACCCCTCAAGCAGCGTCACACCGCGATGCAGCTCTACCGCCGGCTGGTGGCCGACCACGCCTACCGGGGCAAGTACGACCAGGTCCGGCGTTACGTGAACAAGCACCGGCGCCGCCGCCGCGAGACGCTGATCCCGCTGGACCACTCCCCGGGCGAGCGGATCGAGTGCGACTTCGGCCAGGTCGCGGTGGACTATCCCGACGGCCGCCGCA
>JBBSLV010000251.1:0-6295 GCA_038233535.1 Tepidisphaerales bacterium
CGACGACGCAGCCGGCGCCCGGGCTGACGTTCTAAGGGCCTGTTCCCACGCTGTTCGACGCTCGATCCCCGGATCCCCGGGACTCCGCTGCGGTCGCAAAGCTCCCTGCGCTACGCCCACGGGGCGTAGCGCAGCAGGCGCAGCGGTATTCTCGGGACGTCGGAGGGCCGGGCTTTAGTGCGCGCCGACGACCGATTTGATCTCGACTTGCTCGTTGTTCGACAGATCCGCGAGCGTTTGCTTGCCCATGACGGCCGTGAACCGTACCCGGCCCTCGAGGAACTGACGCTCCTGCACCCGCGTGCGGCTTTCGATGAATGAGATCAGCCGGCCGTTCGTCACGTCGGCTTCGAGCGCGACTTCAACCTGCGTGCCGCGCACGTGCTGGTAAACCGCTTCCTGCAACCAGTCCAATCCGAGGCCCGTCTTGGCGCTGATGGGGATCGCGCCCTGGTGCAGCGTCCTCCAGAACGGATAATTGTCCTCGCCCTCGGGCGTGTCGGTTTTGTTGAGCAGCAGGATCTCGGGCTTGCCCTCGGCGCCGCCTGAGCGGACGCCGATCTCCTCGAGCACCTTGTGCACCGAATCGAACTGCTGCTGCGCGTGCGGATGGCCGACGTCCAGGACGTGCAAGAGCAGGTCGGCATGGATTGCCTCTTCCAGCGTGGCCTTGAAGCTGGCGACGAGGTTGTGCGGCAGCTCGCGGACGAAGCCGACGGTGTCGCTGAGCAGCACCTCCGTGCCGCGCTCCAGCTTCCACGCGCGCGTCTTGGTGTCCAGCGTGGCGAACAGCTTGTCGTCGGCGTACGTGCCGGCGGCGGTGAGGGTGTTGAACAGCGTGCTCTTGCCGGCGTTGGTATAGCCGACGATGCAGACGGTGAAGTGCTCGCGGTTGCGCTGCGCGACGAGGCGGCTCTTGCGCTCCTGAATCTTCGAGATGTCGCCCTTTAAATCGGAGATGCGCTTGCGCACGAGGCGCCGGTCGGTTTCGAGCTGCGTTTCACCGGGGCCGCGCGTGCCGATGCCCATTGCGGTTCCCCCGCCGGCGATGCGCTCGAGATGGCCCCACATGCGCGCCAGCCGCGGATAGGTGTACTCCATCTGCGCCAGTTCCACCTGAAGCTTGGCTTCGTGCGTTTGGGCGCGGGTGGCGAAGATGTCGAGGATCAGCTCCGAGCGGTCCAGCACCTTGATGCCGCGCTCGTTGCGCGTCTTGCCGGCCTCCTCGTTGATGATCTTTTCCAGCGACCCGATCTGCCCTGGCGAGAGGTCGTTGTCGAAGATGACGACATCGGCCTTATGCTGCATCGCCAGGCCCGCGATCTCCTTGGCCTTGCCCGAACCGATGTACGTGCCGGAGTCGATGCGCTGGCGGCGCTGGAGGATCTGGCCGACGACCTTCGCGCCGGCGGTTTTCGCGAGCGAACCAAGCTCGCCAAGCGGGTCGCGCGGGTCTGCGGTCGATCCGGGAAGGATCACGCCCACGAGCACCGCCTTCTCCTGACGGACGGACAATTCGGTACGTTTTAGTTCTGCCAAAGCGAGTGCACCTCTTTCAGGAAAAGTCCCACCGCAACGGGAGGTCATTGTAGCTCGGAATTAGCGCACGAGCGTAGCGCAGGCGACGGGATTGCGACTAAAATGCTCGCCATGGAGTCGCCACCGCCATCGCCACCGCTGCCCGTGACGCTGCCGCTGCTGACGTACCTGGACGAGCTCGTTGTCGAGATGCAGCGCCTCGTCCCGCCGGCCTTGCGGGATTGGGACGAGCAGGCGGTCCACCGGTCGCGCGTCGCGACGCGGCGGCTGAAGGCGGGCGTCGATCTGTTCCGGCCGGTGCTTTCCGACGACGCCCGCAGGTCGTTTGCGAAGGTTACGCGCCGGTTGCGCCGGCGGCTGGGTCCGCTGCGCGATCTGGATGTGATGCTGGGGCATCTGGATGAGCTGTCCACGCAGCGACGTCACGCGACGGCCGTGAAGTGGGTCGCGGACCACCTGCGGGAGCAGCGGGACAAGGCCCGCAGCGCATCGCGCGAAGACACGTCGCCGGCCAAGGTGCTCGCGAAACTTTCGTCGTGGCATGACGTGCGGGCCGAGATCGTCGAGGCGGCGGAGGCCACCGACTCGCTCCTCGTCGAGTCGATCCACCTCCAGCTCGACGCGTTCGCCGAGCAGGCCGACCGGCTCATTTGTCCGCCGGGACAACCATCGACCGTTGCCGCCCTCCCCCAGGACATCCATCAGCTCCGCATCGCGGGCAAGGCGCTGCGCTACACGCTGGAAATGGCGAAGGAGCACGGCCGCCCGCTCGACCGGCGCGTGATGCGCACGTTCAAGCGCATGCAGGAGGCGCTGGGGTTGTGGCATGATTATATCGTGCTCACCGAGTGGGCGATGCGCGCATCCCTCGACGGGCTGCTCGCCCATCACGACACGAAGCTTCAGGCCGAGGTGCTGACCCTCGCGCAACTGACGCTCTCCCGCGCCGAGCAGCGGCTGAAAAAATTCGCCACGCTCTGGACAAAGGAGGGGCCGTCGCTCGCGCAGACGATCCGGGCGAGCTTTCCGATCACGCGGCCGGCTGTTAGCGGATCTGGAACGGATCCCGGTCCATGCCTGCCTGTTGAACCGTCAACGCCGGCAGCAGTTCCGACAGACGCGCGGACAGCCGTTTGAGCACGGCGCGTTCGCTGTTGGAGTGGAGCGTGCACACGACCGTCATCCCCGCCCCGGCCGCCTTGATCGCATCGTGGTGGCGCATTTCGCCGGTGAGGTACAGCTCGGACTTCTGGCTGATTGCGTCATTCAGCATGTCCCCGCAGGCGCCGGCGCAGCAGGCGGCGCGGGTGATCGTGCCCTCGATCGGGCCGGCGACGAGGACGTGCTCGAGCTCCAGCGCGCGCTTGATCCGCTCGATCACCTGCTGTCGCGGCGTCGCCGGCAGCGTGCCGATGCGGCCTTGTCCAAGCTTCTCCGGTGGAGCGGCGAGCTGCACTAAATCGAACGCGGGCTCCTCGTAGGGATGCGCCTTGCGCAACGCCGCGAGCACCTCGGTCATCCGCGCGATCGGCATGACCGTTTCGACCTTCACTTCGGTTGCACGTTCGAGCTTGCCGCTTTGGCCGACCGTTGGGTTCGTGCCTTCCTCGCCGTGGAACGTGCCCGTGCCCGGCGACTGGAAGCTGCACCGCGTGTAGTTGCCGATGCGCCCCGCGCCGGCGTCGAACAGTGCATCAGCCACGCGCTGCAAATCCTTCTCCGGCACGAACGTGACGAGCTTGTACTGATGCGCCTTCGGCTCGATCAGCCGTAGCGGGCCGCGATCGGTGGAGTCGATGCCGATCGCGTCGGCGAGCATGTCGTTCGTCCCGCCCGCGGCCACATCGAGCGCCGTGTGCGGTGAGTAAATCGCCACGCCGCGGCGGATCGCGTCGAAGACCAGGCTGCCCGCGGCCACCCGCTTCACCGGCTCGAAAAGCGGCGGGTGATACGCCACGATCGCGTCGAACCCGCCCGCTGCCGCTTCCTCGGCGACTTCGACGGTGTAATCAATCGTCAGCAGCACTCTCGACACCGGCTGAGCCGGGTCGCCGGCGATCAGCCCGACGTTGTCCCACGCCTCGGCGTGTCGAGTCGGGGCAATGGTCTCCAGCGCATCAAGCAGCAAACGAAGCGGTGTCATGCGGACCATTATACCGCGGCGCCCTGGGTCCGTGACACATGCGGCGGCACGCGCCCCCGGCACCCTCGATCGTCCTCAACGGCAGTTGGCCGATCTCCGCGCCGCCTGCTACGCTGCGCGCCTTATGCTGACGGCCATCTTCTTCCTTCTCCTGCTCGCGATTGTTGTTCCGTACGTCGTCGTCACACTGCTCGCCCACGGGCAGGTGACGCGCAACGCCAATCCGATCATGAGCAACCTCGCGCCCGAGGACCTGCCCGAGGACGTGGTCCGGCATTTCATCAAGCCGGCGCAGGCGCTGGGGACCAACGAGTTCACGCCGACGGCGTACTTCTCGATCGCCAACTACGCGCCCGACACCTTCACCTTCGTCGCGTTCTGGACCAACCCGCAGACCTCCGACGTCGCCACCGTGATGGTGAACCTCGGCGGGGGCCGGGGATTGTTCGCGCGGAAGCAAACGCTTGTTCACACGGACTTTTATGCCCTGTTCGACAACGGGTTCCTCCTCCTCACGAGCAACAACCCCGAAACGCCGTGGTTCAAGCCCGTGCCGACGCGCAACATCGTGCAGCTGCGCGACGTGGAGAGCGTGGCGGTCGTCTACCGGTTGCACGAGAACCGCGTGGCGCGGTTGGCGCCGGCGACCATCGGCAAGTTCGTCCCCCGGCGGGGTGAGGAGTTGAGCTGGTACAAGCAACTGCTCGCCGACGGACTGCGGCAGCAGCAGGCGGCGGGGTACCTCGAGCCGGCGGAGCAACCGGAGCAATACCGCCCGACATGGCTGGGGTCGTTCATGATTTCGACCGTGATGGTCCCCCCGATGAAGCGCATCCGCCGCTGGCAGATGAGCGAAAAGGCCGAGGCGGAGCTGAAGCTCGCGCGCGGTCCGGTGCGCGGGGTGCGCTGATCCGGGCCGGCCACGGAGGCCGCAGGCGCCGTCATGTGGCCTTTGAGCGGGGGAATCGCGCGAATGGAGCAGAGAAACGCGCGAATGGAGCGGGGAAACGCGCGAATGGAGCGCGGAAACGCGCGAATAGAGCGGGGAAACGCGCGAATGGAGCGCGGAAACGCGCGAATATCGCCTCTGCCGCGATCGTTGCGCCCGTTCCCGCACCCGTTCGCACGCCGCTTTTATCCACCACCATCGCAGGCTGCGAACTGGCCGGCGATTTTATCACCCATGGCGCCCGCGCGCCGTGCGCAGGAGGGCGAGGCACAACGCCCGCCGCCGCTATTTCGACCCGGCGCCGGTCAGGCTCCTGATCAGCTCGACCTCCTCCGCCCGATACGCGCTGCCGTCCTTGCGGAAAATGTCGTGGAACCACACCGGCGGTTCGTCCGTGTACTGCTTCTGCCACGAATCCCACGGGTAGATCGTCTGGCTCTTGCCGTCGACGAACCCCCAGTTATACGCGGCGATCTTCTGCTCCTTGAAGTACGGCAAAATCGTCTCGAACGTGCTGCCGGCGGGGCGGGCCATGTACTCGGTGCACAGCAGGGGGCGGTTGAACTGCCGCAGCTCCTCGACGCGATTCTTCACGTCGTTCAGCGGAGCGTAGCTGTGAAACGAGATGACGTCCGAGTGCTCGGCGCAGAACCGCGCCATCGGCGACATCGCCTCGATCGATTTCCAGTTCCCCGACCAGATGCCCGACGTGATCGGCTGCGACGGGTTCGCCTCCCGCGCCCATGCGAACGCCTTCGTGATCAGCCCCAGCGCCAGCTCCGCCTTGTTCGGCAGCTCGGTCTTCGTCTTCGAGTTCGCGCCGTACGCGATGGCGTTCGTGTTGTCCGGCTCGTTGTAAATGTCCCACACCTGCACGCGGGGGTCATCCTTGAAGCGAGCGATAACGCCCTTCACGTACGCGGCCAGCGCGTCGCGACGCGACGGATCTTTCAGCACGTCGCGCGAGGGGCTCTGCACCCAGCCGGAGTTGTGCACGTGCGGCTTGGGCTCGCGCTGCTTGCCCAGCTTCGGATCCGGATCCCACACCCCGTCGAACAGGACGATCATCACGCCGATGCCGTGCTTGTCGGCAACGGTGAGGAACTGGTCGACGCGGTCGAGCAGCCCCTTCGCGTCCTGCTCCCACAGCAGATCGTGCAGGAACACGCGGACCGTGTTGAACCCCAGCCCCCTGGCCAGGGCCAGCTCCCTGTCGATCGTCGCCAGGTCGAACGTGTCAGCCTGCCACATTTCCAACTGGTTGATCGCGCTGCTCGGGATGAAGTTGCACCCGACGAGCCACGGCTGCTGCGCGTGCCAATCGTTGGCTTTCTGCTCGGACCAGCGCTCGGACTTCTCCGCGCCGGCGACGAGATTGCAGCAGAGGAAGAGACACGCGAAGACGACGAGGCAATGAAAATTAGTCATAGGCGAGCGATGGTAGCCCAGACGCGGCGGCGGTCCAGAGGGGTTCGGCGTCGCCTGCGCCGTCTCCTCGAATAATCCGCGTGTACTGCTTCGCGTTCTGCGTTAGTCGAGCACTGTGGTCGTTCGTGATCTGCGCGAAAAAGACGGTGTTGCCCACGAATCACAGGAATCGACACGAATGAAGCCAAGACGGGCACTTTGTCTGATGCGTGTCCATTCGTGTGATTCGTGGGCAA